>JASFRI010000118.1:0-10931 GCA_050115015.1 Acidobacteriota bacterium | reverse complement strand
CGATCGGCTGCGCCGGGAGGGGGAGCTGGTGGAGGTCGAGGCCGAGGTGGACCCCCACCTGGAGATCGCCGAGGTGCACCGCCGGGTGGTGGCGGCCGGCGGCCCGGCCCTGCTCTTCCGCTACGTGAAGGGCTCGCGGTTCCCCGTCGTGACGAACCTGTTCGGGACGGCCCGCCGGGTCGACCTGGCCTTCGGCTCCCGACCCGGAAAGCTCATGGCCCGGGCCGCCAAACTCCCCGAGACGCTGCTGCCCCCGACGCCCACACGCCTGTGGGAACACCGTGACCTGGTCCCGGCTCTCCTGCGGCTCGGGACCCACGCGGTCCGGCAGGCCCCCGTCCTCGAGAACGCCGTCCGCCCGCCGCGGCTGTCGGAGCTGCCGGCCCTGACCACGTGGCCCCGGGACGGCGGCCCCTTCATCACCCTGGGCCTCGTCTACACGGAGCATCCCGACGGGCCGGGGCGGGGCCATGGCCACAACCTCGGGCTCTACCGCCTCCAGGTGCACGACGACACCGCCACCGGGATGCACTGGCAGATCGGCAAGGGAGGCGGGTTCCATCATGCCGTGGCGGAGGGGCGCGACGAGGCGTTGCCCGTGGCGGTGTTCCTGGGCGGGCCTCCGGGGCTCATCCTCTCGGCCATCGCCCCCCTTCCCGAGAACGTGCCGGAGCTGCTGCTCGCCTCGGCGCTGGTGGGGAGCCGGATCGACATGGCCCGGTCGCCGCTGTCGGCGCTGCCGGTGGCCGCGGAGGCGGAGTTCGCCCTGGTGGGGAAGGTGCCTCCCGGGCGGCGGCTTCCCGAGGGCCCCTTCGGCGATCACTACGGCTACTACTCCCTCGTCCACGAGTACCCGGTGTTCCAGGTAGACGCCCTGCTCCACCGTGAGGACGCCGTCTTCCCGGCGACGGTGGTGGGCAAGCCCAGGCAGGAGGACTTCTTCCTGGGCGATTACCTGCAGGAGTTGCTCTCCCCGCTGTTCCCGGTGGTGATGCCCGCGGTGCGGGACCTGTGGTCCTACGGCGAGACCGGCTACCACTCCCTCTCCGCCGCGGTGGTGCGCCAGCGCTACCGTCGCGAGGCGATGGCCTCGGCCTTCCGCATCCTCGGCGAGGGCCAGCTGTCGCTGACGAAGTTCCTGCTGGTGCTCGATGGACCGTGCGATCTCCGCGACTTCCCGGCGGTGCTCCCGGAGGTGCTGCGGCGCGCCGACTTCCGCACCGATCTCTACCTGTTCGGGAACCTGTCGATGGACAGCCTCGACTATGCCGGACCCCGGATCAACGAGGGGAGCAAGGGGGTGCTCCTGGGCGTCGGGGATCCGATCCGGGATCTGCCCGGGGAGTTCTCGGGGAACCTCCCCCCGGGGGCGACCGACGCAAGGGCCTTCTGCCCGGGATGCCTGGTGCTCCAGGCCCCGCCCTTCCCCTCCGGGGTGGGCCAGGGAGGGGTGGCGCCGGACGTGGCGGCGATCCTGGCCCATCCGTCCCTGGATCCCTGGCCGCTGGTGGTGCTGACTGACGATGCCACACGGGCGGTCCGGAGCCCGTTCAACTTCCTCTGGACGACGTTCACCCGCTTCGAACCCGCCGCCGACGTCCACGGCCGCAGAGTGGAGCTGATCCGGGGCCACCCGTCGTTCACCCCGCCCATCGCCATCGACGCCCGTATGAAGCCCTGGTATCCGGAGGAGCTGTTCTGCGACCCGGACACCGCGGGGCGGGTCGACCGGCGCTGGCGGGACTACTTCCCCAACGGGCACGTGGACATGGGGGATTCCGACCGCGGCCACCTGTCCTGATCCGCGCCCCGCAGGTGGCGCGCGCGTCCCTCGGGACCTATGGTCCAGGGGTTTCCCTGAACCACTCCCGCGCGCGCCTCAGCCGGCGGGCTCGAGCAGCCGACGATAGTCTCGCAGCTCGGGATAGTCCAGCTTCGCGGAGGAGCAGATCAGCAGGTGGGGACGCCGGTACTCCGGCGACTCCCGATAGTAGCAGTGCAGGTCCGCCCAGGGGATGCGCCCACCGCCCCGCAGCGCATGGATGTCGTCCAGGAACGGGTGCCGCTCCCAGTTCTCCATCAGGACGACCTGCCGGCGCGCGACCCGGAACAGGTTCGCCAGCGCCTCCCGGTGGCGCCCGCCCCCCTGAATGTGCATGAGGACCGCCTGGGTATAGGCCACGTCCACCGCGGGAACCTCCGGTGGAAACGGCCGGGTGGCGTCGAGCTCGAGCACCCGGTCCTCGAGGCCGGGATGCAGCTCCCGCAGAAACGCGAGCTGCCCCGGGGAGCGGTCGACACCGTGGATCTCCAACGCCGGCATCAACGTGCGCAGGTTCGCCAGGTGCATCCCGTTGCCGCAGCCCAGCTCGAGGACGGAGGCCGGCCGGAGCTGCAGCACCGTCTCGTAGAGGAGGCGCCAGTTCGGGTGCAGCGGCCGCTCCGCGCGGATCTCCAGCCGTCCCTCGGCGAAGTCACCGTCGGAGGGCCCCAGATGCAGCGTGAACTGCCGGGCGAGCTCCTCCATCTCCCCGCGGTAGTGCAGGTCGTAGAGGTCCCAGCGGAAGTCGTCGCCGGCGCTGGTCGCGTCCGGCGTGCGCCGCCGGCTGAGGAAACCGTAGAGAGCCATGTGCTCGTTCTCGGGGCCCGCAGGGTCGGTCCGGCCCAGCAGCCGGCGTCCGACCTGCTTCAGGCCCCGGAGCCCCCGGTAGATCCGGAGGGACAGCGGTCCGGGGGAGGTCAACGCCCGCTCTCTTCGAGCCCGGCCACCCAGATGTCGGCCTCGGTCCGGTTGTCCACGAAGTAGAGCGTCCGGCCGTCGGGGCTCGGGAACGCCGCGAGGCTGCCGGTCTCTTCCACGGGGATGGGGCGCCAATCGTCGGTGAGGGAGTCCACGACGTAGAGCACCCCGCCGGCCAGGGCCAGGAACCGCCGGTCGTCCGGGAGCCAGCCGCCCACGGAGACCGGGACGGGCTCCGGCGGCTGGAAGGGACGGAAGGACTTCTCCGAGACGTCGTACAGGGCCGGACTCCCGGAAATGCCCGAAGCCCCGGGCGTGGCGAAGACCCCCAGGATCCGGCCGCTGTCCCGGGACCAGACGAGACCCCGGAACCTCGGAGACTCCGCCTCCGCCACCCCGATGTGGAGCGCGTTCTCCTTCCGCAGCGGCGTGGCGGGATAGTCGAAGATGTAGGTTCCCTCCGAGTTGTGGGCCACGAGGCGGGAGCCGTCGGGGGACAGCCTCGGCCACCACAGGGTCGCCCCCTCGGTGTCGGTCAGCTGGTGGAGATCTCCCCCGTCCTTGCGCGCGCTCCAGATCTCGTAACCTTCCCCACGGCTGGAATAGAAGACCAGGTGATCATCGTCCAGCCAGGACACCCCGCGGTCCTTGTGCAGGTCGTCGGTGATCTTCCGCAGCCCCGTGCCGTCCGGCCGGACGAGGTAGACGTCCTCCTGGCGTCCGGTGTTCGTGAAGGCGATCCAGGAGCCGTCCGGCGACAGGCTGGCACCCTGGATCAGCCGAGCGCCCTCGGTGACGGTCTGCACCGGACCATCCGGCGCCCCCCGCTCCGGGTCGAACGCGACGCGGCGCAGGCTGCCGCGATCGTCCTGCGCGACGTAGGCGAGCCGGCCGCCCTCGGCGGCCAGGGTGAGGGGGCCCGCCCAGAGGGACGGCACCGTCGCCGGTTCCGGTTCCCCGGTGACGACCCCGGACACCTCGTCGATGAGGACGCTCCAGAGGTTCATGCTGCCGCCGCGGTCGCTGGCGAAGTAGATGCGGCCGCCGTCCGCCGACCACACCGGGCGCCAGTCCACCGAGGCGCTGTCCGTGACGAGCATCATGTCGCTGCCGTCGGGCCGGACCGTCGCGATGTCGCGCTGCCCGGCCTTCCGGCCACCGACGAAGGCGGTCCAGAACGCGATCCGGTGGCCTCCGGGAGACCAGGAGGGCTGCACGGCATCCCCCTCGAAGATCCGGGACGGCTCGCCGGTCTCCACGTCGATCACCCAGAGCTCGCTCTGGGTGTTGCGGGCCATCGGCGTGACGATCGCCTCCGTGCAGACCACGATGCGTGAGCCGTCCGGCGACCAGGCGGGGTCAAAGCCGAAATCCGTCAGCCGCCGGGCGGTCTCGCCGGTCGCGCCCATGACGAAGATGCCACCCCCCTCGCGCTCGGACCGGAAGGCGATCTGGGAGCCGTCGGGCGAGAAGGCGGGGTCCGAGTCGGAGGGCGACTCGGCGGTCAGGTTGATCGGATTGCTCCCGCCCACCCGCTGCAGCAGGATGTCCGTCCCGGTCCCCTCCGTGGCCGCGGTGAAGGCCAGGAACTGCCCGTCCGGCGACAGGGTGGGCTCCGTCTCCACACCGGCAAAGAAGGTCTGCTGGCTGACGTCGTTCACCCGCACCCCGTGCGGTGGCGCCGCGGGGCGCATCCAGCCGGCGATGGCCACCCCCGTCATCACCACGAGTCCCGCCAGGGCCGCCCAGGCGTACCAGGGAGTGCGCGCCGGGACCGTGACGGGCCGCAGGTCGACGACCTCGCCGCTGAGGAGCTCGTCCCGGAGGACCTCCAGCTCGTTGCGCAGCTCCCGGGCCGTCGGGTAGCGCCGCTCGGGGCTCTTCGCCAGGCAGCGGCGGACGATCCGGCCCAGGTGACGCGGCAGATCGTGGTTGAGCTCGGTCACCGGGGGAGGGTCGTCCTTCAGGATCGACGAGACGAGGGAGACCGTGGTCTTTCCGGAGAAGGGCCGCTCCCCGGTCGCCATCTGGTAGAGGAGGATGCCGAGGGCGAAGACGTCCGCCTCCGGCCCCACCTGCTTCCCCTCGGCCTGCTCCGGCGACATGTACGCGGCGGTCCCCACCACCGCCCCCTCCCGGGTGAGGGAGTCCGAGTTCCCCTCGCCGGCCGGGTGCTCGATCGCCTCCTCCCGGAGCTTCGCCAGGCCGAAGTCGAGCACCTTCACCGTGCCCGACGGCGTGACCATGACGTTGTCCGGCTTCAGGTCGCGGTGCAGGATGCCCTGCTCGTGGGCCGCACCGACGGCGTCCGCGATGGGGATCGCCAGGGAGAGGATCCGGTCGGTGGCGAGCGGGGCGCGGATCTGCCCGGTGAGCGCCTCTCCCTCCACCAGCTCCATGGTGAGGAAGAGGATGCCGTCCTCCTCCTCCACGGAGTGAATCGTCACGATGTTCGGGTGGTTCAGCGCGGCGACGACCTGGGCCTCGCGCTCGAAGCGCGCGCGGATGCGCTCGTCGGCGGTGGTCCAGGCGGGCAGGGTCTTCAGGGCGATCCGGCGCTTCAGACGGGTGTCCTCGGCGGCCCACACCTCCCCCATCCCGCCGGAACCGATCTTCTCCAGGATGCGGTAGCGACCCAGCGTCTGGTCGGGCTGCAGCGTCATCCCCCCTCCCTTGATCCCCGACAGTATCCGGGACCCCGTCCCGGGCTGTCAACAAACCGCTTCCCGTCCAGGCACGGAGCATCCGTTTCCGCCGGCGACCACGGCTCCGCGCAGCTTCCATGTAACCTTCGTGGGGTCGTGGCGGTCTCCTGTAGTGGAAGCAGGCTCCGGGAGGCCCGCGAGGGACCCGGAGTGGGCGGCCCGTACGGAACGGGTCCACCCCGCGACGGCGATGAAACGGCTTGAGACGATCCTCCGACGAAACACTGATGCGCCGGGCCCGGGGCGGCGATCGGGACGCGTTCGGCATCCTGTTCGAGCGCCATCGGGTGAGGCTCCTCCGGTACTTCACGCGGATGGTCGGCGATGCGGCGGCCGGCGAGGACCTCGTCCAGACCACGTTCGAGCGCATGCTGCTCTACCGGCATTCCTACCGTGGGGGCAGCTTTGGCGCCTGGATGTACCGCATCGCCTCGAACCTCGCCGCCGACCTCCGGCGCCAACGCGACCGCGAGCCTCCCGGCGATCCGGAAGCGGACCCGGCGGCGCCGGGACACGAGGGGCCGCTGGCGATGGAGTTGCAGGCGCTCCGGGCCGCCCTGATGCGGCTCGAGGTCCGCGATCGGGAGGTCCTCGTGCTGGCGAAGCACCTGGGGCTGCGGCTGAGGGAGGTGGCCGCGATCCTCGGCTGCTCGGAGGGCGCGGTGAAGGTCCGGGTGCATCGCGCCCTGCAGCGGCTCCGGGCGGTCCACGAGGTGATCACGAGACATGACGCGAGCACCGATCGAACCGGATGAGGTGAAGGAGTTCCTGCGCGACGGGTCCGAGGAGGCCGGGGAGCTTCTCCTGCTGTGGGAGGCGCTCGATCGCCTCCCGGAGCCGAAGCCCACCGACGCGGCGCGCCGGAGGTTCTACGGGTTCCTCGAGCGCCAGGCGCACCTCCGCGAGGACCGCCGGGAGCGTCGCTGGAGGCGCCTCGCCGCGGTGGCAGCGGGTTGCGCCCTCCTCGCCGGGATACCCCTGGCGCTCCGGCTCCTCGCTCCCGGAGGCGCGGAGCGCGCTGGCCCGGAGGACGACCGCGCCGCGGCGATCCCCGGTGGCGTGGGGGACGAGCTCGCGTCACGCCTGGGGGCCACCGCATGGCTCGG
Source organism: Acidobacteriota bacterium (assembly GCA_050115015.1). Classification (GTDB taxonomy): domain Bacteria; phylum Acidobacteriota; class Polarisedimenticolia; order CBDVAL01; family CBDVAL01; genus JASFRI01. The sequence goes on along the minus strand of JASFRI010000118.1, from coordinate 4,380 downwards.
GCCCGGAGGCGACGACGAGGTCGCGCCCCGGCTCCTGGATTCCTTGCTGCACGACCCCGACGTGAACGTGCGGCTCGGCGCGGTGGGGGCCCTCGCGGACCGCGCGCTCCGACCCGACGTCCGCCGAGGGATCGGCGAGGCCCTCGAGAGGGAGCAGGCACCGCTCGTGCAGTACGCCCTCGTCGAGCTGATCGTCCGCCGGCAGATCCGGGATTCCGTCCCGGCGCTGCGCCGGCGGCTGCACCGTGGAGAGATGGAGCCCCTCGTCGAGCACGCCGCGCGCGAGGGCCTCGCAAGCCTGGAACGGGGGTGACGGATGAGGAGGAGACGCGGAGGCACTTCGCTGGCGGTGATGCTGCTGCTCGGGACGGCCGCCGCACAGGAGCCCTCCGGCTTGCGGAGCGTCGACCCCGCCGGGATCCGGGCCCTGGAGGTGGACGCCTACCGCGCCCTGGTGACGGTCACATCCCAAGCGGACGGTCCGATCACGATCCGGTCCTCGATCCTCGACTACGACCTCTATGCGACGACGGGAGAGTCCGTGGTGCTCTCCGGCGACGCGCCGCTCGGGCAGACCCGCCGGGGGAAGACGCTGTTGCTCGAAGGGCCGCCGGTCCGGGAGCTGATCCGGATCGAGGTCCAGGCACCCCCGGATCTCGCCGTGCGCGTGCGCATCGAGCACTTCGCCGACGTCACCGTTTCCGGGCGTGCCGGTTCCCTCGAGGTGAGCCAGTTCCAGGGACGGGTCGAACTGGACGGGCAGACCGGGGCCGCCTCGGTGAGCATCCTCCGCGACGGCTCGATCGTCGCGGACCTCCCGGGACCGCGTCCCGGGCAGTCCTACGCCTTCAGCGTGTTCCGCGGAAGCATCGACCTGCGTCTTCCGCGCGCGGTCCGCGCGCTGCTGGCGCTCGAGTCGTTCGAGGGGTCCGTCGCGTCCGATCCCGGCATCCGGCCGGCGGCATCGCCGGATGAGGGCGCCCTGATCCTGGCAACGAACGTGAAGGGGAACATCCGGGTTTACACGGCCCCGACCGGAGAGGAGGCAGAACCATGAGGTTAACCGGAAGACGCTGGACGTTGCTGGTCCTGGCGCTCGCGGTCCTGCCCGCGGCGGCGGCGGGTGGGGAGTTCCGTTTCGAGGACCGGTCCGAGGAACTGCGCCGGGACCTGGCCGGGAAGGTCGGGGACGGAGAGCCGGGATTCGCCATCGAGGTGCTGCACGGCGACGAGGTGCTGCTCGCCGGGAGCTACGGCATCGCCGAGCTCGGCACCGGACGGTCCATCCGGCTCGACACGCCGTTCTACGTCGCCTCGCTGGGGAAGACCTTCACCGCCGCGGCGGCCCTGAAGCTCCGCGAGGAGGGCCGATTGAGGCTGGAGACGCCGGTGAGCGAGTTCTTCCCGGCTCTGCCCGCGTTCCTCCGGGAGGTCACCGTCTACCATCTCCTGACGCACACCTCCGGCCTGCCGGATTACCACGATGCCGGCGGGGCGCGCCCCACCTCGAACCGGGAGGTGCTGGCGTTCATCTCCCGCCTCGGTTCGCTCGAGTTCCGGCCCGGCGTCGACTACGCTTACAGCAACACGGGGTACGTGCTGCTGGCCGAGATCGTCGCGAAGGCCTCGGGGCAAACCTACACCGGCTACCTGCAGGACCGGTTCCTGGGCCCTCTCGACCTGTCCCACACGACCGTCCATGACGGCAGCGCCCCGCTTCGGGCCGATCGCGCCGTGGGCTACCGGCCGGAGGAGAGCGGCTTCGTCGAAGACGACTACCACGCCACGATCACGGGCCCGGGGGGGATCTACAGCACAGTCGGCGATCTGGTCCGGTGGTACCGGGCGCTCCTAGGCCATGAGGTCCTCGGCGAGCGCAGCACGGCCCTCCTGTTCCATATGCCGGTGACCCTCTCGGGGAAGCAGTCCTGGATCGCCATGGGCTGGTTCGACGAGACCTTCGGCCCCAAGACGCCGGACCTGCAGGGGATCAAGGCGTACGGCGCCATCGGGGTGCTCGACGGGTTTCGCGCGATGCTCAAGTTCTTCCCGGAGCACGACCTGGCGTTCGTCATCCTGAGCAACCGTTCCAGCTTTCCGCTCGGGGGCTCCGAGATCGCCCGAACCTACCTGCTGTCGCGGGGCTCCTGAGCCGGTCGCCGGGAGCATCGGCCCCGGGAGGCCGGGCGTCGTACACCGGGGACGCCCCGCAGCCGCCGCCGGCACGGAGGGCGCGGACGGGAGTCGCGGTGTCGAGGAGGAGATTCCTCGTTGCGTAGCTCCAGGACTTTCGTTGATCCCGTCCGGCATCCGGGAGGCCCCGGCTGCGGTCAAGGCGGGGGTTGCGCGGACTTCGGGGCCGAGGTTGAATGGGGTTTCAGAGCCCGGGAGAGTTCCGCATGGCAACCCGTCCCTCGCAGGTCCAGACAAGGCATCCCGACCCCGGCCGGTCGATGCCCCGGATCGACCGGACCGTCTACGAGGCCTTCCGCAAGGCCATCCTCAAAATCGTCCCGGCCTCCGGTGATGGGCTTCCGTTCCGGGACCTCGCACCGCGGGTCGCCTCGCGGCTTCCCGGTGCGGTACGGGACTCGATCGGCTCGGTGAACTGGTACGCGACCACCGTCAAGCTCGATCTGGAGGCCCGCGGCGAGATCGAGCGCATTCCGGGATCGCGGCCGCAGCGCTTGCGAAGGAAGACCTGAGGACGCCCGGCCATTCCGGGTGACGAAAGCGCCTCCGGTCGATGGCTGCGGACACGGGGGCACGGGAAGGAGATCCGATGGCGGTCGACGAGGCGAAGTACGAGACGACGGAGTTCGGGAAGGCACCCGCCACGGCGGGGTGGTTCGCCCTGCACGTGTCCGAGGTCCCCTGGATCCGGACGGAGAAGTACGGCAGCGGCTGCCGCTTCGAGGGAAAGGAGCGGTTCTCGCAGGTCGGCGTGAACCTGCGCGTCCTCCAGCCGGGCCAGCCGGCGAGCCTGTATCACAAGGAGGAGGCCCAGGAGGACTTCTTCGTCGTGTCCGGCGAGTGCGTGCTGGTGGTCGAAGAGCAGGAACGCCGGCTGCGGGCCGGGCACTTCGTGCACTGCCCTCCGGGAACGGCCCACGTCTTCGTGGGGGCGGGCGACGGTCCCTGCGTCATTCTCATGATGGGCTACCGCCCCGAGCAGCCCCGGATCACGTATCCGGTCAGTCCGGTCGCCGCCGCCCACGACGCCTCGGTGACGGCGGAGACGAACGACCCGCGTGTCGCATACGGGGACCGCGGGTTCGAGCCGACGAAGGGGTCCTGGCCGCTCTACGGCGTGGAGTGAGCCCGCGGAGAACTCCGCCCTCCGTTGTGCGTATCCACACCGGTCACCGGCAGATCGCGAGGCTCCCATGAACCGAATGGACCTGGCGGGACTGTACCTCGCGGCGCTGCTGGCCGCTTCACCGGCACCCGCCGGCGAGGGATGGCCGGCCTGGCGCGGGGCGCACCGTGACGGGCACGCGCCGGAGAGCGCCGCCGGCCCCTGGCCCGAGAACCTCACCCGCGTCTGGCGTGTCGAGGCGGCCCCGGGTCTCTCCTCGCCGGTGGTTTCGGGGGAGCGCATCTATCTCCTGGGCCGGGACGGCGACGACGAGGTGGTCACGTCCCTGAGCCTCGAGAACGGGGCGGAGATCTGGCGGCGCGGCTATCCCGCCCCCTTCTTCGCGAACTCCGGGGCCATCAACCCACGGCGCTACCCGTCCTCCCGGGGCAAGGGACCGTTCGCCACGCCGGCCGCGGCGGCGGATGGCCTGTTCACCCTCGGGGCCGGCCGCGTCCTGTCCCGATTCGACCCGGGCAGCGGCGCGCTGGCCTGGCGCCACACCCTCCTGCCCGCCGATCTCCCCGAGGCGATGACCTACATCTGCCCGGAGTGCGGCTGCTCCGAGGACGGCAAGGAGTTCCACGAGCCCGGCGTCTGCCCGGACTGCGGCATGGCCCTGAACCCGGCAGGACTCGAGACCTCCGCACAGCAGGGCGGCGGCAACTACTACGGCGCGGCCGCCTCGCCGCTGGTGGTGGGCGATCTGGTGGTGGTGCACGTCGGGAACCTGGGGGCCGGGCAGCTCATGGCGTTTGACGCCCGCACGGGCGAGACCCGCTGGGAGTCACCGGGTCCGATCGTGGGGTACGCCTCGCCGGTCTCGGCGACGATCCACCGAGCGCCCCAGATCGTGGCTCTGGCCCGGGAGGGCATCCTGGGGGTCTCCGCGGTGAACGGGTCCCCCCTGTGGAGCGTGCCGCTGCCGAGCAACGCGCACGTGGTGACGCCGCTGGTCGCCGGGAACCTCGTCGTCGCCGCGGAGTACCGGGGCCCGACCTTCGCCCTGCGGATCCGCCGGG
>JASFRI010000117.1:0-10979 GCA_050115015.1 Acidobacteriota bacterium | reverse complement strand
CCGGCAAGTCGACGCTGATCACCGAGATCCTCTACAAGGCGCTGGCGCACAAGCTCTACCGGGCCAACGACCTTCCCGGGACCCACAAGGCCATCAAGGGGCTGGATCACATCGACAAGGTGGTCCAGATCGATCAGTCCCCCATCGGACGCACCCCGCGCTCCAACCCCGCCACCTACACGGGGACCTTCTCCTACATCCGGGAGCTGTTCAGCCGGGTGCCGGAGTCACGAGCCCGGGGGTACTCCGCGGGGCGCTACTCCTTCAACGTGAAGGGAGGACGCTGCGAGGCCTGCGAGGGGGACGGCATCATCAAGATCGAGATGCACTTCCTCCCGGACATCTACGTGACCTGCGAGGTCTGCGGCGGCCGGCGCTACAACCGGGAGACGCTGGAGATCCTGTACAAGGGGAAGAGCATCGCCGACGTGCTGGAGATGAGCGTGGACGAGGCACTCCGCTTCTTCGAGAACGTCCCCTACATCCGCAGGAAGCTGGAGACCCTGGATGCCGTCGGCCTCTCGTACGTCCGTTTGGGCCAGCCGGCGACCACCCTGTCCGGCGGCGAGGCGCAGCGGGTGAAGCTCTCCAAGGAGCTGTCCCGCCGGTCCACGGGACGCACGGTCTACTTCCTGGACGAGCCGACCACCGGGCTCCACTTCGACGACATCCGCAAGCTGCTCCGGGTCCTCGATCGCCTCGTCGAGGACGGGAATACCGTCATCGTCATCGAGCACAACCTGGACGTGATCAAGACGGCCGATCACGTGATCGACCTCGGCCCTGAAGGGGGCGACGCGGGAGGAAAGGTGATCGCGGAGGGCTCCCCGGAGGAGGTCGCGGCGCTCCAGGGCTCCTATACCGGACAGCACCTGCGGCGGGTGCTGGCCCGCGGGGGTGCGGCATGAACCTCGACGGACGGGTCGCGCTGGTGACCGGCGCGGGAACGGGCATCGGGCGCGCCACGGCGATCCGCCTGGCCGGGGCCGGTGCCCGGGTGGCCCTGGCGGGCCGTCGGGAGGAGCCCCTCCGGGCCACCGCCGCGGCGATCGAGACGGGGGGCACGTGCGTGGTCCCCGGAGACGTCACCCGCGGTGACGACGCGCGCCGGATGGTGGATGGCGCGGTCCGCGAGCTCGGGGGCCTCGACATCCTGGTAAACGCCGCCGGCATCCTCGAGGCCGGGACCATCGAGTCGACCTCCCTGGAGGACTGGGATCGCATGCTGGACGTGAACCTCCGGGCCGTGGTCCAGATCATCCAGCTGGCCCTCCCCCACCTGGAGCGCCGGCCCGGGAACATCGTGAACGTCTCCAGCGTGACCGGCACGCGGGCCTTTCCCGGCATCCTGGCATACTGCGTCAGCAAGGCCGGCGTGGATCAGCTCACCCGGTGCCTGGCCCTGGAGCTGGCCGATCGGGGCATCCGTGTGAACGCCGTCAACCCCGGGGTCGTCGTCACCGAGCTACACCGTGCCGGAGGCATGGGGGAGGAGCAGTACGAGGCGTTCCTCGAGCGCGGAAAGTCCACCCATCCCCTGGGCCGGGTCGGCCGGCCGGAGGAGGTGGCGGAGCTCGTCCTGTTCCTCGCCTCCGACGCCTCGGCGTGGATGACCGGGGGCACGCTCCCGATCGACGGTGGAAGGCAGCTGACCTGTGCCCGCTGAGCGACCCGGGACCCGCACTCCGGACGCGCCCGACGCGGCGTTCCTGGACACCTTCGAGGAGGTAAAGGAGCTGGCCGCACACCTCGAGGAGGAGGAGCTGATCGGGCTGGACACCGAGGCGGACTCGTTCCACTCCTACTTCACGAAGGTCTGCCTGGTCCAGGTCTCCAGCCGCGACCGGGACTGGATCGTCGATCCTCTGGCCGTGGAGAGCCTGGCGCCGCTGGAGCGGGTCCTGGCCGATCCCGGAACGACCTGCGTCCTGCACGGCGCGGACTACGACCTGCGAATCCTGGACCGGGATCACGGCCTGCAGGTCCGCGGCCTCTTCGACACCATGGTGGCCGCGCGTCTGCTCGGCTACGCCTCGTTCGGACTGTCGAGCCTCCTGGAGCGTCACTTCGGCCTGAAGGTGCCCAAGCAGCACCAGCGCGCCGACTGGTCCCGCCGCCCTCTCACCCCGGCGATGCTGCGGTACGCCGCGACCGACACCCACTTCCTGCCCGAGCTCCACGACATCCTGCGACGGGAGCTGGAGAGCGCCGGCCGGCTCGCGTGGGCGCAGGAGGAGTTCGCGCTGCTCGAGGAGGTGCGCCATCAGCCGCGTGAGGAGAACCCCGACGCCTACCTGAAGCTGAAGGGAGCGCGCGCGCTCCCGCCCCGTAAGCGGGCGGTGCTCCGGGAGGTGCACCAGCTGCGCGACCGGATCGCCCGGGAGCAGGATCGCGCGGCGTTCCGGGTCCTCGGCAACACGACCCTCGTGGAGATCGCCCGGCGGCAGCCGCGGCGCGCGCGGGATCTCGCGGGGATCAAGGGCATGCCACGCTCCCGCCGCCGCGGCTTCGAGGCGGACCTCCTGGAGGCGGTGCAGCGGGGCCTCGACCTGCCGGAGTCGGACCTGCCGCGTCCTACCCGGCGGCCCGACCGACCCCGGCAGCCCGAGCCCGACCTCAAGCCGCTCCGCGCCCTCCGGGATCGTCTTGCCGCGGAGCTCGAGCTGGATCCGGGCCTCGTCGCGCCGAACGCCCTGCTCGAGGCGGTGGCGCGCTCGCGGCCCGAGACCGCGGACGCCCTGCGCGACGTCCCGGGAATGCGCCGCTGGCAGGTGGAGACCTTCGGGACGGAGCTGCTCGCGGCGGTCGCCGGCATGCCCCCTCCCGCCTGAGGCCGGGGGTCACTCCGTACCGGTCAGACCCAGGGCCTCCCGGACGTAGGGCTCGAGGCGCGTGAGGCCCGCCTCCAGGCCTTCCCGGAGGGCCTCCTCCGGCGGGTCGCCGTCCACGTAGAAGGCCTTGAGGGCGAAAAGCGCGCCCACGCGGTTGCCGCTGGCGCAGTGCACCAGCATCGGGAAACCGTCCCGCCGGTCGACGAGCTCGGCGAGACGGCGGGCGTTCGCCTCGTTCAGGTCCGCCCGGGACGCGATCGGCACATCGACGAAGGCCATCCCCAGCTCCGTGGACAGCGGCGCCTCGTCCCATCCGCCTTCCTCGCCGGGGCCGCGGAGGTTCACGATCGTCCGGTAGCCTTCCCGGGCGAGCCGGCGGATCTGCTTCTCCGTGGGCTGCCCCCCGACCAGCAGTCCGTCCTGGACCATCCGCGCATTCGGGATCGCGACCGGTACCCCATCCGTCCGCACCTGCGGCGCGCAGGCGATCCACGCCAGCCCCACCGCCCCCAGGGCCGCGGCGCGCCCGGGCAGCCGCCAGAATGCCGATCTCATCACTGCAACCTCCCTTTCCCGGCCGCCGCCTCCCGGCCGGAATGCCCGCGGATCAGGTCGATCAGCTGTCGACCGTAGCGGTCCCGGGTCGCGGGCCCGATGCCGGGGACGGCCTCCAGCTCCTCCAGGGTGCCCGGGCGCGCGGCGACCAGCGCGTCCAGGACCCGATCCGGGAAGACCTGGAAGGCGGGCACGCCGCGATCCCGGGACAGACGCAGACGCAGACGGCGCAGCGCCTCGCGCAGGTCCGGATCCGCCGGGGCCGTTCCCGGCGCCGGGAGCCCCTCCGGCCAGGCGAGCCGCAGGTCGGCCTCCGGGTCCTGCATCACCCGCACCCCTTCCGGCGTGAGGGACAGGACCGACCCCCCCATCGTACCGCTGCCCCGCAGCTCCCGCCGCCGGAGCAGCCCCGCGTCCGCGAGACGCTCCAGCAGCTCTCCCACGCCGGTCGCCGGCAGCCCCGCGAGCTTGCCGTGGGTCGGGATGCGCTCCAGCCCGAACTGGCTGACCTCCCGGGCCCGGGACCCGACGAGCATGCGGGCGATCCGCGCGCGGCCGAAGCGGTCCGGGACGCGCGCCACGCCGGAGAGGGCGATCCGCACGACCCGGCGCTCGGGTTCGCTCAGCGGGCGCCCCGGGCGCTCATGCCACCCCAGGCAACGATCGCAGTGCCCGCACCCCCCTTCCGGGGCCCGGCCGCTGAAGTACCCCAGGATGACGGCGCGGCGGCACGTGCGGGACTCCGCATAGCGGATCATCGACGCCAGGCGCTCGCGGTCGCGTCGCGCCTTCTCCTCCAGGGAGCCGCGATCCAGGGACACCCGTCCCGATGCACCACGCGGCGTCACGACGACCACGCCCTCCGCGTCCCGCTCCACGAGCCCCTGTCGCTCGAGGACGTGGACCGCGGTCTCCACCGCCATCGGGTTGCGGGCGGTCCCCTCGAGGTCCCGATCGTCCCGGATCCGGCCCAGCACCGATTCGATGAGCGCCGGCTCCGGGTTGGCTCCATCGAGGAAGAACTCCTGCACGCGGACGTCGGCGAAGCTGTAGAGCAGGCAGCACTCGGCGAGTTTCCCGTCCCTGCCGGCGCGCCCGGCCTCCTGGTAGTAGGCCTCCAGACTGCCGGGGATGTCGTAGTGGAGGACGAAGCGGATGTCGGCCTTGTCGACCCCCATGCCGAAGGCGTTCGTCGCGGCGATCACCTCGACCTCGCCGCCCATGAACGCCTCCTGCGCCTCGCTCCGCTGCCGGTCGGTCAGGCCCGCGTGATAGGCCAGCGCCCGGCGGCCCTTCTCCCGCAGCGCCCCGGCCACCGACTCGACGTGCTTCCGCGTCGCGGCGTAGACGATCCCCGGGCCTCCGACCTCCTGCAGGGCCGCCTCCACCGCCTCGGTCTTCTCCCGTACGGACCGCACCTTGCGGACCGAGAGCCGCAGGTTCGGCCGCTCGAACCCCGCCAGGAACACCGCCGGCTCCCGCAGGCCGAGCTGCCGGGCGATGTCCCCCTGCACCTGCGGCGTGGCCGTCGCCGTGAGCGCCAGCGTGGGGGGGGACCCGAGGGTCTCGCGCAGTTCCCCCAGCCGCAGGTAGTCGGGACGGAAGTCATGCCCCCACTGGGAGATACAGTGCGCCTCGTCGATGGCCAGGCGGACCACGCGGGTGCCGGACAGGCTGGAACGGAACACGCGGCTGCGCAGCCTCTCCGGCGCGATGTAGACGAGGCGGTACTCCCCGGCGCGACATCCCGCCAGGCGCCGGGCCCGCTCGCCGGCGGTCAACCCCGAGTGGATGCTCGTGGCGGGGAGGTCCCGGGCGCGCAGGGCGTCCACCTGATCCTTCATCAACGCGATCAGCGGGCTGACGACCAGGGTGATGCCCTCCAGAAGCAGGGCGGGAAGCTGGTAGCACAGCGACTTGCCGCCGCCGGTGGGCATGACGGCGAGGACGTCCCGGCCGCCGAGGCAGGCCTCGATCACCTCGAGCTGCCCCTCCCGGAAGGAGGGATGGCCGAAGTGGTCCCGCAGGGACCTGTGGAGTTCCGCTGAGCTCGGCATGGATGACGGACGGAGCGCGCGCCGCCCGCTCAAGGTACCGCCCCGGCGGATCCGGGTCAAGGGCGTCCGGGAGCTCCCCCGGTCAGGCGTAGGGGTTGGGCATCGGCTGCTTGTCGGGCTTTCCGTGCCAGTTGAACGCGGGCTGCGTGAAGACCTCGATGTCCCCCATCACCTTCGTCTGACAGGACAGCCGCATCTCCTCCTCGTCCCCGAGGTTCAGGAAGGACCCGGCGAAGCGCAGCTTCTCGATGAGGGTCATGGGCGACGTGTTCTTCATGGTGCCGTTCAGGAGGAGGACCCGGCAGGAGCCGCAGGTCCCGTGACCCATGCAGTTGACGATCCGGTTGATCCCCGGATAGACCTCGACCCCGGCCTTCCGGGCCTCGTCCCGCAGGTTGGCCCCCACCGGGACCTCGACCTCCACCTTCTCCTTGTAGAACTTCACCTTCGGCATGGGACCTCCAGGCTCTGGGAGCCGCACGGAACGCCAAGTCTAGCCGCTGGCGCGGACCATGGTCAAGCCCGCGGACGGCCCTTGAGCCGGGCCGCGGTCGCGAGTAGGATCGGGCCGTTCGATCCGCCAATTCGCCACCGCTCCGGCACCCACCGCCTCCGGGCGCGGACCGGGGCATCGCGCAGGAGCTTCCCGTGAGCAACCAACAGGAGCAGACGAGTCCCCGCAGCCTGCGCCGCCTCGGCGTCGTCGGCGCCGGCAACATGGGCAGCGGCATCGCCCAGAAGATGGCCACCGAGGGGTTCCCCGTGATCCTGGTCGACCTGGACGACGAACAGGTGGAGCGCGGGATGGGCCGGATCGCCTCGACCCTCGAGGAGGGGGTCGCGCGCCGGATCTTCCCTCCCGAGGAGGCCGAGAGGATCCGCTCCCGGATCAAGGGGAAGACCGACTACCAGGCGCTGGCGGACTGCGACCTCGTGGTGGAGGCGGTGTTCGAGGACCGCGACGTGAAGACCCGTCTGTTCCGGGAGCTCGACCGGATCTGCGACGCCAAGACACTGCTGGCCACGAACACGTCCTCCTTCTCCGTGACGGAGCTCGCCGCCGCGACGAACCGTCCGGGGCGCTGTCTCGGCCTGCACTACTTCTACCATCCGGCCAAGAACCGTCTCGTGGAGGTCGTGCCCGGCGAGGCGACGTCAGAGGAGACCCGTCTCGCCGCGTGGCGGCTTCAGGAACTCCTCGGCAAGACGCCCATCCACTCGGAGGATGCCCCCGGCTTCATCGTGAACCGCTACTTCGTCCCCTGGCTGAACGAGTCGGTACGGCTGCTGGAGGAGGGCATGGCCGACATCCCCACCATCGAGGCGGCCGCGAAGGAGACGTTCCGGATCGGGATGGGTCCCTTCGAGCTGATGAACGTCACGGGGATCCCCATCGCCTTCCACGCCGCCACGACCCTGGGCGCCAAGCTCGGCCCCTTCTACGCGCCGGCGGCGCACCTGGAGCGGCAGGCATCCGGGACGAGCCCCTGGGACCTGGCGGGGGATCCCGCCGCGGACCGGGGCGCCATCGGAGAGCGCCTCCTCGGGGTGGTGTTCCTGGTGGCCGGACAGCTGCTGGACGAGGGGGTCTGCTCTCTCGAGGACTGCGACATCGGCGCACGGGTCGGGCTGCGATGGTCGCTGGGGCCCTTCGAGCTGATGAACCGGCTCGGGATCCGCGAGTCGGTCGGCCTGGCCCGGAAGGTCGCCGCGAGCCACGACCTCGCGGTCCCCGAGAGCCTCACCGAGCAGGAGGCCTCGGGCCGCCCCTACCCGATCCGGCTCGTGCGCAGCGAGACCCGGGACGGCATCGCCACGCTCACCATCAACCGGCCCGACGCGATGAACGCCCTCAACCCCGAGGTGGCCCGGCAGCTCTCCGAGGCCTTCGACGCGGCGGCGGCGGACCCGGAGGTGCGCGCGGTGGTGATCGCCGGCTCCGGCAAGGCCTTCATCGCCGGCGCGGACATCCGGTTCTTCGTGCGCCAGATGAAGGCGGACGACCTGGCGCCGATCCGCAGGTTCACCGAGGCGGGCCACGACCTGCTGGGGCGGATCGCCGCCTGCCCCAAGCCGGTGCTCGCCAGGCTCGACGGCCTCTCCCTGGGGGGCGGCTCGGAGCTCGCCCTGGCGTGCCACCGCATCCTGGCCACGGAGCGCGGCTCCCTGGGCTTCCCGGAGACGGGGATCGGGATCTACCCGGGCCTCGGCGGCACCCAGCGCACGACGCGCCGCGTCGGGACGGGCCTGGCGAAGTACCTGATCTTCACCGGCGACTCCCTCACCGCGGAGGACGCGGTCACCATCGGCCTGGTGGACGAGCTGGTGCCCGCCGCCGAGATCGGTGAGGCCGTCGCCCGCGGCGCCGCGGAGGCCGTGCCGGCCCGCAAGGCCCCCGAGGACCTGCCGGAGCCCTGGAGGGCCCGGGCGCGCTTCTTCGACGAGAACCGCGTCGACGCCATCCTCGCCGGGGACGCCGACACGGCGGGAAGCGCGGACCTGGAGCGGGCCGTCAAGCGGGTGCGTCGGAAGGCGCCGCTGGCGCTCCGTCTGGCGGAGAAGCTGATCGACGAGGGATCCCGCGTCTCCCTGGAGGAGGGGCTGCGCATGGAGCTCGACCACCTGGAGGAGATCTTCCGGACCGCCGACGCCATGGAGGGGCTGTCCTCCCTGGGCTCCCGGCGGCCCGAGTTCCAGGGTCGCTGATGGCGGAGGAGCCCTCCCCGGGCTCGTGGCTCGATCGCCTCGTCGAGGGCGCGATCGGTCTGCTCGGCTCGTTCGGGGTGAACACCACCCGGATGCGGTGGCGCTGGAACCAGTACCGGACGCGGATGGCCCAGGGACGACTCGACGCGGCGAACCGGGCCCGGGGCCTGACGGGCAAGCATCGGATGTGCCCGTCCTGCCGGGCGCTGGTTCCCGTGGGACAGCGCACCTGCTCGGAGTGCGGCGAGTCGCTCGCCGGCGTGAGCGGCCCCGGGCCCGGCCGGCTCCTCTCGTGGCTGCTGCCCGGGGTGCCCCCCGCCTCCGCCGCCATCCTGACCGCGAACTTCGCCATCTTCCTCCTGATCGGCCTGAGGGCGGGGTTCGAGCCGATGGAGAGCGGCGGGGGGTTGTTCTCGATGCTGTTCCATCTTCTCTCGTTCTCGAGCGATACGCTGGTGCGCTACGGCGCCGGCAACAACTACCTCCTCATCGTCGGCGCGGGCCTCGGGACGTTTCTCGAACAGGAATGGTGGCGGCTCGTGTGCCCGGTGTTCCTGCACGGCGGACTCCTTCACCTGCTGTTCAACACGTTCGTGTTCGTGCAGATCGGCCCGCTCCTGGAGAAGGAGTACGGGAAGGAGAAGTTCTTCGTCCTCTACCTCTGGTGCGGAGTCGTCAGCTTCCTGGCCAGCATCCTGCTGCGCTTCTGGCTGTTCGGGCCCACGGCGCGGGGCTACGTGAACACCATCGGCGCCTCCGGCGCGATCTTCGGCCTTGTCGGCGCCGCGCTGATCTACGGTGGCCGGCGGGGTGGGCTGTTCGGCCGGAACCTGAAGGCCACGATGGTCCAGTGGACGATCTACCTGCTCATCTGGACCTTCCTGTTCCCCGGCATCGACATCTGGGCCCACCTGGGGGGGCTCGCCGCCGGCCTCGGCTTCGCCGCCGCCGTCACCGCGGGTCCTCCACGGAACCGCTCGACGCTGGCGGTGTGGCGGATCCTGGCCACCCTCGGCGTGCTCCTGGTCATCGGGGCTTTCGTGCTCGCCGGCCTGTACGGGAACGATTCCCTGGAGACGCTGCGCTCTCTCGGTGGCTGAGGGCGCGGGGGTTGCCGCCTCGATCGACGCGTCTATATTGGCCCCCGGGGGGACCGCGATGGCCTGGTCGTACGGAGGCTGGCGATTCCCGACCCCATCCTGCACGGCTCCCTGCGTGAGACACCGGCTCGACGGCTGATCCTGTCCCTGGCCCGGGACGCCCGGTCCGGTCTGCTGCGCCTCGAGCGCGAGGACGCGTCGAAGACCATCCGCCTGGAGCGCGGACGCATCCGCTTTGCGACGACGAACCGCGCCGAGGAGCGCCTCGGCGCCGTCGCGGTGCGGAGCCAGCTGGCCACCTGGTGGCAGGTACAGGAGGCCGCCCGGGAGATCAGCTCCACGCGGCGGCTCGGCGCCGTGATGGTCGACCACGGCATCCTGTCGCCGTCGGAGCGCGCCCGGATCATCCGGGATCAGCTGCGCGGTATCGTCGTCGAGGCCCTCGCCTGGACGGAGGGGAGCTTCCGGTTCGACCCGACCGGGGCGCCGCTCCGGGAGAAGGTGACGCTGGACTGGAGCGCCGAGGAGGCCATCCTCGAGGAGGCCCGCCGGAGCCCGGACGACAAGGAGCTGTGGACCATCGTGGGAGGACCGGAGGGCCGGATCCTCCCGGCGCAGACGCCCCTGCCCACGCCGAAGGGCATGAACCCCACGGAGGCCCGGGTGATGGCGGCGCTGGACGGACGGCGGACCGTCTCCGAGGTCGTGCGGGCGGCCGCCGTCCCCATGCCGCTGGCGCTGCGGACGCTCGCCGCGGTGGTGCGCCTGGGGGACTGCCGCGTCCTCGTGGGCCGTCCCGACGCCGCCCCACCCCGCGCCCCGCGACCCCAGCCGCCGCCCCGTGCCGAGGCGGCGGCCGTCGGGGCACGGTACGCTCTGGCCGGGGAGCCGGTGGAGCGCCCGGCGGATCCTCCCTGGCAGCTCCCGTGGGAGGTGCGCGCGGAGCGCGCCGCGGTGCTGGACCTGGCCGACCGGCTCGATGGGATGGACCACTACCAGGTCCTGGACATCCCGCCGGGCGCCCCGCCGGAACGGGTGGAGCGGGCGGCCCGGCAGCGCCTGACACGGTTCCATCCGGAGCGCGCCGGCTCCGCGCAGCTCCGCGGGCTCGCCCCGGAGCTCGAGCGCATCCATCACGCCGTGGCGGTGGCGCACGCCACCCTGCGGGATCCCGCGGCGCGGGTCGACTACGACGCCCGGCGGGACGAGGCGTGGCGCACCGGCCGGGAGCACGCGGCGGCGGTGGAGGAGAGCTGCCACGCATTCCTCGAACGGGGAACCCGGCTCATCCGGGAAGGGCGGTTCCAGGACGCGATCCCGCCGCTCCGCGAGGCGATCCGGCTGCGGCCGGAGATGGCGGTGGCCCACTACCGGCTCGGACAGTGTCTCACGACGGTGCCCGGCGGGGTCGGAGAGGCGAGAGCCCGGCTCGACGAGGCCCACCGGCTGGAGCCCGCCAATCCACGCTACCGGGACGCACGGCAGGCGCTCTCGACACCGCGCCCGCCCGCCGCCCGTTCCGGCCTGGCGCGCCGCCTCGGCCGCTGGCTCCAGGTCCCCCTCGGCGACGAGGAGTGAGCCGGCACCATTCTCCGGAGTTTGCACCCTCCACCGCGCAACGTTAACCCGGATAATTCACGAACGCCAGGCCTCGGAAGGGCCGCGGCTCGCCCGGCCGGCGTTGGACCTCCTTGGCGGGTGCCCAACCCGCCTGCAGAGGTCCGCCTTGC
>JASFRI010000116.1:0-11089 GCA_050115015.1 Acidobacteriota bacterium | reverse complement strand
GCAGCCCCAGAAAGCGGGACTCCGCCTGCTCGCGGCGACGCCGGCGGAACCCTCCCGCCGCCTCGGAACGCCGCCGGTGCTCGTCCACCATCGTCACCAGCTCCTGGATCCCCTCGTCCCGCACCGCCACCGTCCGGGC
The DNA here is from genome assembly GCA_050115015.1 of Acidobacteriota bacterium. GTDB lineage: Bacteria > Acidobacteriota > Polarisedimenticolia > CBDVAL01 > CBDVAL01 > JASFRI01. The sequence continues at coordinate 10,950 of JASFRI010000116.1, read as the reverse complement.
GATGGGGACCTTCGGCTCGTCCGTCGAGCCCGCCAGGGACAGCATCCCCAGGATCTCCCGCTCGAGGCGATCCACCCCCGGCTGATCCGCCTTGTTGATCACGAAGATGTCCGCGATCTCCAGGACTCCTGCCTTGATGGCCTGGATGTCGTCCCCCAGTCCCGGCACCAGCACGACGAGCACCGTGTCCGCGGTCTTGACGATGTCGATCTCGTCCTGGCCAACCCCCACGGTCTCGATGAGAACGCAATCGTATCCCGCGGCGTCCATGAGGTCCACCACATCGTTCGTGGCCCGGGACAGCCCGCCGAACTGCCCCCGGGTCGCCAGGGAACGGATGAAGACCCCCTCGTCCATCGTATGACGCAGCATCCGGATCCGATCCCCGAGGATCGCTCCTCCGCTGAACGCAGACGAGGGGTCGACCGCCGCAACACCTACCCGCTGTCCCCGCTCGCGCAGCGCCGTCGTCAACCGGTCGACCAGGCTCGACTTCCCCGCGCCGGGAAACCCCGTGATCCCGATCCGGAACGCTCCTCCCGAATGCCGGTAGAGCTGCTGCAGAACCCCACGTCCGGCCGGCGTACGATCCTCGAGGAGGGTCATCGCCCGCGCGAGGGCGCGGCGGTCCCCGGCGAGGATGCGCTCCGCGAGGTCGGGCCCCGCGTCCCGTTCCAGCCCGGGAGAGCTCAACTGCCCAGCAGCTCCCGGGCGATCACGAGTCGCTGGATCTCGGAGGTGCCCTCACCGATGGTGCAGAGCTTCGAATCCCGCCAGAACTTCTCCGCCGGGTAGTCCTTCACGTATCCGTACCCACCGTGGATCTGGATGCCCTTCTCCGCCACCCGCACGGAGACCTCCGAGGCGAACAGCTTCGCCATCGAGGATTCCAGGGTCGTCTTCACGCCCCCCTCCTTGCGGCGAGCGGCACGTTCGGTGAGCAGCCGGGCCGCGTCGACCTCCGTCGCCATGTCCGCGAGCATCCACTGGACCGCCTGGAAGGAAGCGATGGGCCTGCCGAACTGCTCGCGTTGCCGCGCATAGGCAACGGCCGCATCCAGCGCGCCCTGGGCGGTCCCCACCGCCAGGGCCGCGATGGAGATCCGGCCGCCGTCGAGGATCTCCATGGCCTGGATGAAGCCGCTTCCCTCCTCGCCGAGCATCTGATCCCGGTGGACGCGGCAGTTCTCCATGACCAGCTCCGCGGTCTCGCTGGCCCGCATCCCCAGCTTGTTCTCCTTCCGCCCCGGTCGAAAGCCGGACATCCCCGGCTCCAGCACGAAAGCCGAGATGCCGTGCTTTCCCTTCGAGGGGTCGGTCACGGCGAACACCACCGCCACGTCGGCAGAGATGCCGTGGGTGGCGAAGGTCTTCGAGCCGTTCAGGACGAAGTGCTCCCCGTCCCGCTCCGCACGGGTGCGGGTCCCGCCGGCGTCGGACCCCGCCGTCGGCTCGGTCAGGCTCCAGGTCCCGAGCTTCTCCCCCCTCGCCAGCGGGATGACGTACCGCCGGCGCTGCTCCTCGGTTCCGAACTGGAAGATGTGGTTCGTGCACAGGGAGTTGTGCGCGGCAACCGAGAGACCGATGGAGGGGTCGACCCGGGCCAGCTCCTCGATCACCGCCGCGTACGCGGGGTAACCCAGCCCGGATCCGCCGTGGCTCTCGGGGATGATCACCCCCATCATGCCGAGCTCGCCGAGCTGCCGGAGGGTCTCGAGGGGCAGCTTCTGGCTCTCGTCCCACTCCATCACGTGGGGATGGATCTCCTCCAGAGCGAACTCGCGGACGCTCCGGCGGATCTCCAGGATCTCGTCGGTGGCGGATGTCTGCGTGGCGGTCTCGTCCACGGGGAGTCTCCTCGGGATCAGGAATCACGGGAACTGCTGCAGGATGCATCCAATTTCTTTTCAGAATGATACGGAACGCCGGCGGGTGCCGTCAAGCAGCCTCCCGGTGGTCCAGGCCCGGGCGGCCCATGACCCGGCGTAGGACCCAGGCCCAGCGCCGACGGGCGTGGCGCTCTCCGAGGAGGACGCCGGCGAGCTGCTTGGCCGTGGCGACGCCGAACACCCGCTCGCCGTCCGGGGGTGCGGTGACGAAGTGGCGGCTCGTCCAGCGCAGGAGGCGATCCTCGAGGAGCGGCAGGCGGTGGCAACGCAGCCGGCGCACCACGGCCGCCGGCAGCGGCGTGTGCAGGCAGCGCCGGGCAAGCCCGAGGGCGTAGCAGACCGGTCGGCCAAGCCCGGCGTCCTCGGTCGTGGCCAGGAACCGGTCCCAGTCGAGGTCCTCCGTTTCCCGCACCAGCCCGTCGATGTCCATCAGGTCCTTCAGCCCCCGGACGAAGCGGTCGCTCAGGGACAGGTGCAGGCAGACATGCAGGAGCTGGTCCTCGGGACACAGGATCGCCCCCAGGGCGCGATGGAACCTCGCGTCGCGGCAGCGCGCGCGCATGCGCTCGAGGTCCGGGTGCAGTCCGTGGTCCGGCGAGATCAGTCCGGTGTGCAGCTCGACCCGGGGATGGCCCCGGGGCGGGGCGTACGGGGCCGTGTGGTGATGGTGCCGGTACAGGGTCCGGAAGCGTGGATCGACGCGCTGGCGGTAGCCCCGGCGCCGCAGCACCCCGTCGGCGGCGGGCAGCTCCGATGGGCGCACCAGCAGATCCAGATCGCTGAGCGTCCGCAGCCCGACGTTGCGATACAGGCGTCCCGCGAGGGCGGCTCCCTTCAACACCACCGGCTGCACGCCGGTTTGTCGCAACCCCTCAAGGAGCTCGCCGAGCTCGCGCAACATGACGGTGTTGTACAGGGTCTGCGCGTAGGTGAACCGGCGCAGCTCCGCGCGGAGCTCCTCCGGGAGTCGGCCCGCGGCCTTCCCCCCCTGCAGCCGGTCCCAGAGGATCGGAGCCACACCGAGGCGGGCCGCGCGCTCCACGATCCGTCGCGCCTCCTGCGGTGCCAGGACTCCGCCCAGGACGTCGCCACGCAGCATCGCGAGCAGGGTCCGGCTGGAGCGACGGGAACGGGAATGCTCCAGGCGGGCCGCGGCGCGCGACAGCGCCGCGTAACGCCGGAACAGTCCCCCGATCGCCGCCCGGTACGCCGGCCCCAGAAGCGCGTCCCGGACCCGGCCGGGCAGGGTGCGCGCCGCCGGCCCGCCAGGGGCCGAGAGGCGCAGCGCACCCGCGGTACGCGAGAGGAGCCCCAGGCAGACGCGCACCGGGCCGGCGCCCGGCCCCTCCAGGTGCAGTTCGGTCCCGGTGCCGAGCAGGTCGGTCACGACACCGAGGATCTCCGGCCGGGCCAGGAGGGCGCGGTCGAAGCCCCGCGTCGCGTCACCCCGGGTCCGGAACCCCCGCGAGCCGCGCCCGACCACCCGGTGGGCGATGAGCTTCCGGTCCTGGTAGAACAGCACGATGTCGCCGAAACGGATGCGCTGCGTGCCCATCCGGACCCGCAGACGCTGCACCCCCTCGAGGATCGGGTGCATGCTCCTGCCGGTCACCTCGAACTCCCTCGTGCCCCCGTCCCCGGCCCAGAGGCGAAGCACCGCCTCCAGGGAGGGCACGTCCGGCGGGCCGGGCTCGCTCGCGGCCCGCACCGGGAACGGGACCAGCGGGGGGGAGCTCACGGACAGGCAGGCCCCGCCCGCGGCTGGTCCAGGGAGTCGTTCCCCAGTCCGCCGTCGCCGCAGGGGTTCACCGCCCGCGGGAGGTAATAGAACCCCGTCCCCGCCGGCGGGACCGATCCGTCGACGTAGGACGGACCGGGAAGCCCCGTCACCGCGCACCCGGCCCCGGACAGCCCCCCGTCGACGCCCAGGTCGGCGACGGTGCCCCGCACGACGTCGTACGTGACCGAAGGGCCTGCGGAGAAATCCTGCGGGTTCCACGACAGGCTCACCGAGCCGAGGACGACGAAGCCGGTGATCGGCACCGGCATTCCCCAGGTGGAGGGGTCCAGCGGAGCACAATCCTGCGCGTCCGCCACGCCGTCCGCGTCGTCGTCGAGGTCGCCGGTGTCGCACAACCCGTCCCCGTCCAGATCGGGCCCGTCGTCGAGGGGCTGCGGCCCCGACCCGCCGCTGCAGTCGTCGCAGCCGTCGGCATCGTCGTCGCGGCAGGCCGTCGGATCCCCCGGTGCGCCGTCCAGGTTGTCACAGACCAGGTCCCCGTCCCCGTCCACCGGCGTGGAGCCCGCGTTGGCGGGGTCCGAGGGCGGCACGCAACCGGAGGCCTCGTCCACGTCGGGGTAGCCGTCGCCGTCGTCGTCCGGGTCGCACTCGTCCCCCATGCCGTCCCCGTCGAGGTCGTCCTGCAGGGGGTTCGCCAACCCCACGCAGTTGTCGATCCCGTCCGCGACCTGGTCCGCGTCGGTGTCCAGCGCGAACACGGTCGCCGGGTCCCCGAGGAAGGCCATGGTCTCGGCGTTGACCTCTTCCACACCGTAGAGGAGGATCGCGTCCATGAGGGCGTTTCCCGCCGCCGCCCCCAGCCGCCCCTCGCGGATCACGAACAGGTTCTCGAACAGCGAGAAGCTGATCGTGTCGTAGTCGCTCAGGCTGGTCGTGGCGACCGGCGCCCACCCGGCGATCGCGCCCCGATCCTCGTAGCGCACCAGCTCCTCCATCAGCGAGTACCGGAACGCTGGGATGTAGTGCGCGAAGTAACCGCTGATGCAGTTGAGCGTGGCGGCGAAGGTCTGAAGGCCTCCGTTCGCGAGCCCCGCGACGTCCGCGGTCTCCAGGAGCCCTTCCTGCGCCAGGTAGCCCAGGTTCCCGTGGCCGAGGTACGTCATCATCAGCTGTCCCGCGTCGATGGCGTCGAGGATCTCGCCGTTCTCCGCGGTCGCGGGCGGGCAGGAGGGCAGGCAGGCGGCCCCCAGGTAGACGCGGTGCGGCGTGATCTCCGGCGGCAGGAACGCGTCGATCCGGGCGTCCAGCACGGCGCTGAAGGTCACGTCGTCGTTGTCCGCCACGAAGAGGGCCGAGGCGTTCAGGCCGGCGAAGGGCGGGGCCGTCTCGTAGGCGAGGATCTTGTCCACCATCCCCGTGGCCTGGGCGGCCGAGTTGACCGGCAACCGCCCAACGTAGAGATCGGGCAGCTTGTCCCCGCCGCTGACCATGGCATAGGTGGGATCGCTCGGCGCCTCTCCCAGGAGCGTCGGCGTGTCGACGAGGTAGGGGGGCACCCAGTTGACGAGGCCGTTCCCCGTCTCGTCCAGGAAGTCCGTGGTCGCGTCCCCGACGAGCAGCACGTAGGCGGGGGCGGGAGGGGTCCAGTTCGCGTAGGCGTAGGCGAGGAAGTCCCGGATCGCCTGCGGGTCCAGCACGCCGTCGCCGAACAGGTCGTAGACGTCGGTCGTGGTCACCCGCACGGAGCGCAGCCCCTGCGCCTCCCGGTGGGCGCGGAGGGGCTCCATCGCCGTGTCGAACGCCGGTGGCGAGAGGATGATGTGATCGGCACCGTTCGCGGTGCTCAGGAGGTCCGCGGGTTGCGACAGCGCCACCTCCGCCGGCACCAGTACGCCCGTGTCGGAGACCGCCACGTACCGGGCGATGCCTGCGGGGGCGTCCTCCACCGCCACCGTGAAGGGGCCCGCTCCCGAAACGCTGCCGTTGGTCAGCCGGACCGGGTCGTCCGGGGAGGTGACGTCGTAGACCGAGAGGGTCGCCGCCGCGAACCCCCCGACCTGGAACTCGAACGTGCCGGGGCCCTCGCCCACGAACTCCAGCAGATCGTCCGTCGCCGCGAAGCCACGCCGGTAGTCGGCCTCGAAATAGTCGATGTAGACCTGATCCGCGCCCCCCAGGTCACCCACGACGTCGATCCCGATGGGCGTCGTGCCGGAGAACGAGCCGGACGGCACCCCGACCTGGTGGAGAAACGGGGACAGCCCCTCGAACGTCTGATCGTCCACGATCCCCCCGTTCACCTTCAGGCGGGTGTGGTGGTCGGGCGAGATCCCCGGTGCGTCGTTCCGGCCCTGGACCTGGGCCCGGAGCTGCACCGTGTGCGCCAGGGGACTGAGCCCCTCGAGGGTGATGGAGTCCGCGAACGACCCGGGACCGTTGACGTAGCTCCCCCACCACCAGTGGTCGGGGGCCGCCGGCGGCGGGTTCGAGGTGTAGAGGAGGTTCTCCTCCCGGTGCGTGGTCCACGGAAAGGAGGAGGGGACGGCCGCACCACCGGAGGGGGCCGCATCCCGGTCCCCCATCCGAGGGCCGGGGCTCCCCCCCCACGCCAGCCAGTAGGCGTTCCGGCGCGTCCAGCGGCCCGTCATGGGCGAGCCATAGAACCGGATCGCGTCTCCGGGGTCCAGGCTCCCGTCGCCGCCGTCCCGCACCTCGATGGCGACGGGACTGCCGCCGCTCTCCATGGCCAGAGTGTCGGGATCCACCGCCGCGAGGCTGACGCCGGCGGCGGCGATTTCGGAACCGGTCACCTCGAAGATCCCGGCGCGCTCCACGCCGATCCGCAGGCGCACCGGCGCGGCGCCGACCGCCTCGAGGCTCCGGGACCCGGCCGCCTCCTCCACCCCGGCGGGAGCGACCGGATACGGGACCAGGCGGCGCTCCGCCAGCCGGTCCATCGGGTGCGTCCCCGCGCGCGAGATGGGCGCCGGGTCCGGAGCGAGCTCCAGCCGCAGGAGCACGCGATCCACCGCCACCGCACCGCCGTCGGGCGAGGCAACCACGGGATGCACCCGGAACGTCGCGAATCCGACCCTCCCGAGCCTGCCCGTGTCCTGCAGGGTCGCGACCTCCTCCGGGGTCCCCGCGGGGACCGGCCCTTCGATCCGGTGCGGCCCCAGGGGAACTGCCGTCCACCCCTGGAGGACACGCCCGGCGGGCAGCTCGAGCGCGACGGGATACGCGGGCAACGCCGCGTCACCGCCGGGAAGCGGCGCCGGGGGCCGCGCCAGGCGCAGCTCGATCGCCGCGCGATCCAGGCTCGCGGAGCGGTAGCGGACCGTGACCTCGCCGGCCGCCCGCGCCTCCCCCGCCGGGACCGCAAGAAACGCCGCGAGCAGCCCGCACAAGGCGCGCCACGGACGGTGACGGTACAGGATCTCCACTCTCAGCGGCGATGACACGACACCCCTCCGCGGGAGGAACATGGACCTCCTCGAAAGACGGACTCCAGCCGGGATGCCTTGAATATAGGGGATCGATCCGGCGAATTCCAGGGGGGAGACGTCGAGACGGGGCCGTGCCGGAGACGGCCCCGCCCGGACGGATCAGAACTCGAAGGGCATGCTCCCGGCGTAGAGCTGGGCGGGGCCGAGCTGCGAGAGGATCTCCTCCTCCGTGAACACCCGGATGCTCGGCCGCTCATAGGTCACGGGACCGAGATCGTCCTGGCCCTTCGTCTTGGGTCGAGTCGTCTTCTTCGTCATATCGGTATCCGTCCTTTTCCGGGCGTCTAGTTCCGCGTCACGATCCCCAGGTCGACCAGCTCGCCGACCGTGCGCTGCACGTCCTGTCCCACCGCCTCCGCTCCCGCCCCGGGAAACGCGGCGGCAACCTCTCGAGCGATCTCCGCCTCCCCCCGTGTGCCGTCACAGAGCTTCAGGATGACGGCGGCGCTGGGGTTCAGCACCAGCAGCCTGCGCCGCTCCCGCTGGTAGACCAGCGTGTCACGGTCCAGGTCCATCACCACAACCTCCGACGACGCCCGGAACACCGGTCGCGCGGAGGGGGTATCGTCCACTACCGCTCCTGTTGGAACCGGAACACGTCGCTGACCGCATCCGGCTGGTTCGCCGACCGGCTGCTCACGACGCGCCAGTACACCTGTCCATCCTCCGCCGTCGCCGCGACCGCGGAGACCATCATCGCCTCGTGCCGGTTCAGCACGACCTCGACCTCCCCGAGCCGCCCCCGTGCCCGTGCCGGGAACTCGACGCGGTTGTCCTCGGGGAACGTGGGGTCGGCGGAGAGCTGCACCCGGGCGGGCCCGCGCAGATCCGTGGCCCAGGCCAGCGCCATGCTCTCCTCCGCCTGGAAGGAGCGGCCGTACGCCGGCGCCTTGAGCTTGATCGGCGGGCTGGCCGGGTTCGCTACCGCCCGCTTCGGCGGGTGCAGCGTGTTGAACCCGTGCAGATCGATGTCCTCCAGCCGGTAGCGATACTCGACGCCGTTCACGACGTCGGTGTCCACCAGCGAGTAGCTCGCCCCGGCAAGCGGGTCACCCTGCGCCGGGACCAGGGCCGGGTTGATGATCTGCCAGGGCCCGCCGAGCTCCGGCTTGCGCAGCACGTTGAACCCGAGGTTGTCGAGCTCCGTCGCCGTGTCCCACGTCAGCAGCACGTCCCCGTCCCGGGCCTCGGCCTTGAAGAAACGCAGCTCCACGAACAGGTCCCCGCCGCGGCACGGCGCGATCCAGCCCGAATCGCCGTTCATCTCGCCGGCCTGGAAGCGCCCGATCCCGGTGACGACCTTCGAGCCCGGCGGGATCTTGGAGCCCTCGGACGTGAAGGAGCAGGCCGTCAGCCCCGAGAGGTCGCCGGTGAGCATGAGGTCCAGGGAGAGCGCGTCCCCGGCGCCGATCTCCACCGGGTTACCGCCGCCGTTGCCGGTGCCGCCGCCGTTCCCGACGTACACGTCGAAGCGGCCGAAACCCGCGGCGCCGATGTTCGCCGGATCGAGCAGCGCGGTCCAGGTCGACAGCAGCGGGCACGAGGCACCGCCCTGGGGGCAGGCCTTCGCCAGCGAGGCGCTGTCCAGCGTCACGCCGGTGACCGCCGCGGGAGCGTTGAAGTAGATGGCCGTGAGCGAGGCGGTCGTGTCGGTGCTGTTGTGGAGCTCGATGGTCAGGCGACCCGTCGATCGATCCAGCTGGAACGAGAGCATCGCCTCCGCGATGGTCCCGCCGTCCAGCCGGCCGGGGTCGTCGCACGACGGGTTCGCGCCGCAGGTCTCGTTGCTGCTCAGCGATCCCGGGCCGCCGATCTGGATGTGGCTGGAGGTCACGTTCGCCGCGGCGTCGCAGTCGTTGACGGTGATGTCACACGTGGGCGCCATCGCGAATGCGGACAGCGGGAGGCAGATCAGCGTCGCCGCCACCGCCACGTTTCGAAGCAAGCTCTTCAGGTCTCTCATGGACCGATCCCCCCGCAGATATACGTCCCAATGCACCGCCGCCCGGTGGGCGTCTCGCGGCGCAGTACGGTTCGACTCGTCGGAAACCACTGCTGCTGTGGGGAAGTTACGCCAGAAGTCACACGGTGTCAAGGGGTTTCGGCCGGGGTGCGTGGAAACGCGGCCAGCAGCTTTCGAACGAAATCGAATACTTCCGAACACGGGAGCCGGCGGAAACCCCGTCCCCGGGGGGCCGGAAATCCGTTCCCCCCCTCGGGCACGGTGATCAGCTCCCGGACACCTCTCCCCCCGCGAAGGCGATCCCCCCGATCGTCTGGAGGTCGGTGGGATCCGACGGGTTCCGGCGGAGCAGGGCGGATCCCGTCGGGTCGTTCGGCTTGACGAAGACGACCCCCGCCGTCCCCAGGCCGACCACGTCGAACTGCAGGCTGAGGACGGTCTGACTGCCGGTCACGGTGACCCCGGGGCCCAGCCCCTGCCGGCTCACCACCGCCAGGAGCTCGTGGGGACTCCCCGACGGCACCGTGCAGTCCACCAGCAGCTCCCCGGAGCTGCCCAGCGCCGGCCCCGGCGTGCAGGAACGGAGCTGGAGCCCGAGGGAGCCGCTCCGCGACGACAGGTCCAGGTCCATCACGGCGGATACCACCGGTTCGGCAGCCGGCGTGTCCGTCGCGACGATATCCACCGTCAGCACGGATCCGTTCACGCTGCCGCACTGCACCGTGAGGCTCTGCCCCGGCGGGACGGGGGCGTCCGGTTCACACGCGACCTGCAGCGTGGGGGTCTCCGGCAGGAGTGGATCGCCCCCGCCCTCGTTCCCGCCGCCGCAGGCGGTCAGGATGAACATCAGCAGGAGGATCGGGCCCCCTCCCCGGCGCGGCCCTCTCATGGTGCGCTCCTCCCGAACAGGGCCGTGAGCTCCGCGAGATCGTCGCCGTCCACGAGGCCGTCCGAGTCGAGATCCACCGCGGCGTTGTAGGGGCTGGGCAGGCAGAGGGTGGTCCCACCCGGCGTCCCGCCGCAGTCCCCTTCCTGCCGGCAAGCGACCCCCGCGGCCACCGGAGAGGACGGAACGCACGCCCGCGCCGTGCAGAAACCGGTCACACCCGGCGTCCCGCCGCAGTCCTCCTCGTCATCGCAGCGGGCCCCGTCAGCGCCCGCGCTCGGGGCGTCCATCGTGCACACGCGCTGGAACGCGCCGAACACCGCGGCCAGCAGGGAGAGATCATAGCCCTCCACCCGGCCGGAGCCGTCCACATCCGCCCGGGCCGGGTTGAAGGCCACCTCCAGGCCCTGCTGGCAGACCGCCGGGGCCTGCTCGGGGTCGGGGTTCGTCACGCGGACCTGCAGCAGCCCCACGGGCGTTTCCGCCGGGGCCGCCAGGTCCAGCCGGATCTCCGTGGAATCGACCACCGTCATGGATTGCACCACCAGCGGGATTGCCTCCAGCAGGCCCTGGGCGAACCCGACCTCGAGCCCCGGCGCGAACCCCGCGCCCTGGAGCACGATCTCCCGGGCGGGACCGCCCTGGTAGAGCGTCCCCGAAGAGGTCACCGTGAGACATACGGGTCCGCCGCCGGTCGAGGTGCCCGAGGCCTGTGCAGAGGGCCGCGACGCGCATCCGTCCGCCCGCACCGCGACCACCTCCACGAAGTACTCCGTGCTCTCCAGAAGTCCGGTGAGCTGCACCGAGGAGGCCGGGACGGGCACGGTCACCACGTCCGTCAGGCTCCCCGGCGCCGTCCCGAAGTGCACCCGGTAGAGGGTCACGTCGGATCCCGGCGGGCTCGGTGTCCAGGAGACCGTCAGGGAGCCGGTCTGGGCCTCGAGGGGGCCATAGAGCAGCGGTGC
>JASFRI010000115.1:0-11156 GCA_050115015.1 Acidobacteriota bacterium | reverse complement strand
GGGGCGCAGGGGGCCAGAGCCCCGCTGGCAGCGCTGCGTCGCGGCCACCCTGGATGCCCTGCCGGATTCCCTCGGGCGGCTGTTCGTCGAGTGCCGGTTCTCCGGCGAGGCCCGGGAAAGGGCGCGGCAGGACGTGGGGGCGCTGGAGGCGGCCTTGAGGGCGCGGGTGGCCGGCTCCGGTCCGGATGCCGCCGCGCGGGTCGATTCCCTGGCGAACCTGGTGGGCTACCCCGAAACCTGGCGGGACGAGTCGGAGCTGAAGCTGAGCCACGACCACTTCCTCGAGAACGTGCTCTCGGCGCGGGGCCTGCACTTCCAGGAAGATCTGAACCGCCTCGCCCTCCCCGTGGACGCCGGCGACTGGGCCGTGTCCCCGACATCGGTCCAGGGAGGCTACGCCGCCGACCGGAACGCCCTGATCCTCCCGGCGGGGCTGCTGCAGCCCCCCCTCTTCGAGGCCGATTGGCCGGCGGCGATGCGATTCGGCGGCATCGGGACCTGGGCGGGGCGGGAGCTCGGCAGCGGCCTTGCCGGCGACGGCGGAACCTGCGAGGGGGTCGACGCGGCGACCCTGGCGGCGCTGCGCGGGATCGACGTGGCGCACGCCGCCTGGAAGAGCCTCGCGGAGGAGGATGGCTCTCCAGCGGTCCGGGGGCTGACGCCGGAGCAGCTCTTCTTCGTCGCCTACGCCGGGTCGGCCTGCACCGCGGGAACTCCCGGCCCGGGGCGCTCCCGTGTGAACGGCGCCGCCGCGCTGCATCCGGCGTTCCCCGCGGCGTTCGGCTGCCCGGAGAGGCCTCGACCTTGCGATCCCTGGCGGGGGGTGGCTCCGCCTCCCGGCCCGGAGTAGAATCGGCGCATCCTGGCACCACCGCCGCGACCCACCCGGACAGCCATGGAACACGAGGTCATCGAAACGGCCGTCGCCCGATACCACGAGGCGCTGGAGCGCGACGACCTGCAGGCATGGCTGCGGCTGTTCACCGAGGACGTCCAGAGCCAGAGCCCGGTCGGCGGCCCGATCATCCAGGGGCTGGAGGGGATGCGCCTGGCGTTCAAGACGATCCGCAGCACGCTGCGGGAACTGTCCTTCGACCGCGGCCCCGTGTTCGTGGGCCCCGGCGCCGGAGCGGTGCAGTGGACCGGGCGGGGCGTGGCGATGAACGGCCGGCCCGTGACCTTCAGCGGGATCAACATCTTCCACGTGAACCTGAGGGGCAAGATCCGCCGCATCGAGGCGTACTGGGACCCGAACGACCTGATGCGGCAGATTCACGGGACGGCACACGGGGAGGAAGGGTGACCTCTCGGATCGCCCGCGCCGGCCCCTGACGGCTACTCGCCGGAGGCGGGGTCCTGGATCCGGTAGCCGACGCCCCGGACGGTGACGAGCCACTCCGCGGCGGGGCCCAGCTTGCGGCGCAGCCTCCGGATGTGCGTGTCGATGGTCCGGGACATCACCTCCGCGTCGTAGCCCCAGACCTTGTCCAGGAGCGACTCCCGGGTGCGCACCCGGCCGCCGGCCCGGAGCAGGTCGGTCAGCAGGCGGAACTCGGTGAGGGTGAGGCTCACCGTCTCGCCGGCGACGCGGACCACGTGATTCCCCAGGTCCACCCGGATCGGCCCCTTCACGATCACCTCGCCGGTCGGCTTCTCCGGCTGCTCCCGGCGCTTCAGGATCGCCCGGGCCCGCAGCACCATCTCCCGGGGGTTGAAGGGCTTCGTCACGTAGTCGTCGGCACCCAGCTCGAAGCCCAGGACCCGATCGAGGTCGTCCCGCTTCGCGGTGAGCAGGATGATCGGGATCTGCCGGGTGTTCTCGTCGTGCCGCAGCGCCTTGAGGACCTCCATGCCGGACATCTCCGGCAGCATGAGGTCCAGGATCACGAGATCGGGCAGGTTCTGCCGCGCCTGGGCACAGGCCTCGCTACCGTCGCCGGCCGCGAGGACCCGGAAGCCCTCCCGCTCGAGGTGGTGACCCAGGATCTTGACGATGTCCGGCTCGTCGTCGACGACGAGCACCGTGGATCGGGTATCACGCGCCATTGCCGTTGCCTGCATCGCTCTCCATCCCCCTTCCGTTCATGCTCCGGTCCCCTGGCCCCGGACGCATCCCGTTCTCAGCTCTGCGTGCGGGCGATTCGCTCGACCTGCTCGAGGTAGCGCCCGACGTCGTCGCGAGGACGGAGTTTCTGGGCCCGCTGCAGCAGAGGAACGGCCTCCTTGTAGCGGGCCTGCCCCACGAGGACCTGTGCCTGCCGCACGCTGGCGTCCGCCTCGAACCCGTCGAGGCCGGCGGCACGCTCGTAGTAGAAGATCGCCCGCTCCGGGTCGTCCTCGCGGGCGTAGTGCTGTCCCAGCAGCAGGAGGGCCTCGCCGTCCAGAGGGTCGAGGGCGACGATCTCCTCGAGCACCTGGACCACATCCTCGCCATCATCCCCGCCGGCGACGGCAATGCGCGCTTCCAGCTTCAGCAGCTTCACGCGCTCCTCGTCGCCGAGCCGGTCGCCGAACGTCTCCTTCACCGCGTCCAGCAGCTCACCGGCCTGGCGCAGTGCGTCGCGCTGCGCGAGCGCCTCCACCCGGCGGATCGGTCCGTCCACGTCCTGGTCCGGGTCGAGAACCAGGGATCGGTGGTAGGCTCGCGTCCCGAGATCCCAGAGGGATTCGTTGACGTAGATATCCCCCAGCGTGAGCATGCTAGCGGCGGTTGATTTTCCGAGGCGATCGACGATCTCGAAGTTCTTCGCCGCCTCCAGGGGCTTCTCCATGCCGATGTAGGCGTTGGCCTGGAGCAGCCAGAAGTCGGCGCGCTCGGGGTAGCCTGCGAGCAGCTCGTCGGTGAGCTGCACGACCTCAGCGTTCTTCCCCTGCTTGAGCAGGCTCTGGGTCAGGCCGAGCTTCCAGTCGAGCACGTCCGGCTGCAGCAGCAGCGCGCTGCGGTACGCCGACTCCGCGGCGACGTACTGACCCGTCCCCGAGTACGCGAACCCCAGCAGGCCGTACGTCAGCCCGTCCCCGCCGCCGAGCTGGATCACGCGGCTCAGCGGCGTCAGGGCCTCGCGGAGGCGCCCCTCCCGCACGTGGATGAGCCCCAGGTTCTTGTAGGCCCGCCGGAAGTTCGGGAACTTCCGCAGCGCGCTCTCGTAGTCGCGCACCGCGTCGTCCAGCCGGTCCTCCTGGAAGTAGACGTTGGCCAGGGTGAAGTCCAGCACGGCGCTGGACTCCGGCGTGATCAGCTTCTCCAGCGCCGCGGCGGCCGCCTCGAGGTCCCCCGAGTCCAGGAGGGGGATGATCTCCCGCATCCCCTCCCGCTCGTCTTCGTCCAGCTTCGGCTCGATCTCGGCGTTGAAGCCGAAGCTCCCCAGGAACTCGCCCTGGAACCGCGGGTCCTTCCAGAGCTCCAGCGAGCCGGAGGTCTCGTCGGTAGCACTCTCGGCTGCCGGGAGCGGGGAAGCCGCGGCGAGCAGCAGCGCCATCCCGACGGCAAGTCGTTTCCCTGTCATGCGTCGACCATCCTCGCCGGCCTAGCCGGCATTGAACGTGATGGGCACGCGCATCTTGAACCGTACCGCCTGTCCGTTCCGCGTGCCCGGCTCGAACTTCCACTGCCGCACGGCCTCCACCGCCGGCCTCTCGAAGGCCGGGTCGGTGGACCGCTGCACCTCGACGTCCGCCACCCTGCCGTCCCTCTGGACCGTGAACAGCACGTAGACCGTCCCCTGCCGTCCGCTTCGCAGCAGATCGGCGGGGTAGCGCGGCGGCCGCTGGAACAGGACCCGGGGCCGCTGGTCGAGCTGTCCCAGGGAGAACACCTGGTCCGCGTCCTCCCCGGTCGTCGCCTGGGCCAGGCGCGCCCCCAGGTCGATGGCGATCTCCCCGCCGAAGCCGCCGCCGAAGCCGGGGTTCAGCGCGAGTTCGAGCTGCGACAGGTCCAGGGGGGGGGCCTCCTCCGTCAGCTTCGGCGGCTCCTCCACCTCCTCCGGCTCCTCCGGCTCCTGCTCCGGCGGCGGCGGTGGAGGCGGCGGTAGGTTCGCGACCCCCACCGAGCGCAGCATCATGTCGTCACGGATCGGGTTGCCGATCGCCTGCATCACCGGCAGCACCAGGAACAGCGCCACCGTGAGGACGAGGGACAGCGCCAGCGCGCTCGCGCGCTGGAGGATCCAGGAGACGATGCCGGTCTTCCGGTCCATGGCCGATCTACCCCGTCTCCTTCCGGGTGGCAACGCTGACCTTCGTGGCGCCGCCGAGCTTCGCCTCGTCGATGACCCGCACGAACACGCCGGACGGCACCTCCCTGTCCGCCTGGACGATCACCGGCACGTCCTCGGCCTGGAGCATGCGCTTCACCAGCGGCTGCACCCCGGCGATGCCGATCTCCCGGCCGCCGTAGACCACCCCGCCCTCCGCGGTGACGGCGATGAGAATACTGTTCTTCTCCAGACGGACCGACGAGGCGGCCTGCGGCTTGTCCACCTCGATGCCCGTCTCCTCGACGAAGGTCGTCGTGACGATGAAGAAGATCAGCAGGATGAAGACGCAGTCGATGAGCGGGGAGATGTCGATCCCCTCCCCCTCCTCGTCCATCTCCGCCAGGGAGCGAAAGCGGCTCATGTCAGGCAACCTCCCTCTCGCGCTGCCGCGTGAGGCGGTACAGGTACTGGGTGCAGACCGTCTCCAGGTGGGCCAGGAACGCCTCGTAGCGATCCCGCTTCCGGGCCAGGTGGTACTGGAAGAACAACCCGGGCAGGGCGATCACGAGGCCCGTCTCGGTGGTGATCAGCGCCTCGGAGATCCCGCCGGCGATCATGTCCATGGTCTGGTCGCCGCCGGAGCCGGTCGCCAGGGCGTGGAACGTGGAGAGCATCCCCGTCACCGTGCCCAGGAGGCCCAGCAGCGGCGCCGTGCTCACCGCCCGGCGCATGAACTTGAGATCCCGGGCGAACGGCGCGATCTCGGTGCTATGCAGCTCCCGGAAGCGGACCGCCAGGTCCTCCAGGTCCGTGGCTCCCATCACGAAGCCGATCAGCTTGCCGATGGGCCCGCGGCGCTTCTCGGGCTCGGCGATCCAGGTGCGCCACTTCGCCTCGGACACCCGACCGAGCCCCTTCGTCCGGTTCAGGTTGATCCAGAGGTTGATGCCGATCCAGAACAGCAGGAACGCGTTGATCGCCAGGGCGATCATCGCCCAGCCGCCGGAGATCCAGATCCCGACGGCGTCGTGCACTAGCGGGTACGCTTCCAGGTACGCGAGCAGGGAGTCCATCGCCTCAGTGATCCGTTGCGTCCGGCCCGGCGCCGGCAAAGGCCGGTCGGGCCCCGACGACGGCGGCCGCGTCGGACCCGGCGCGGTCGCTGGACAGGGTCGGATCCGCCTTCGGCGCGCTCGAGGTCTTGGCCGAGGACTGCGGCATCCGGTTCAGGAAGCCGACGGCGGTCTTCTCCATGCCGTTCACGAGGCGGCGGGCCCGGCGGGACAGGTACGCATGGAACAGAAGCGACGGGATCGCGATGATCAGGCCGAACTCGGTGGTGATCAGCGCCTCGGATATCCCCGAGGACAGGGTCTTCGCATCACCGGTGCCGAAGACGGTGATGAGCTTGAAGGTGTTGATGATGCCGGTGACCGTGCCCAGCAGCCCGAGCAGCGGAGCAGCCGCGGCGCTGACCGCCACGAACGGCAGGAAGGACTGGAGCTTCAGCCGGGTCTCCAGCATCCGCTCGAACATGACCTCCTCGACGAGGTCCTTCGTCTCCCCCAGGTGCTCCACGCCGGCCCGCAGCATCTCCCCCATCGGCCCCGGCAGGCGCTTGACCTTCTCGCGAACGGCGGGCATGTCCGCCGCTTTCAGGGACTCGAGGAAGGACTTCAGCGACCGGTTCGACGGATTCCGGACCCGGGTGAGCTGCACCCACTTCAGGACCGCCACCAGGAAGGCGGCGGCGGCCAGCAGCAGGATCGGGACCATCACGACGCCGCCCTTGCGGGCGTGGTCGATCAGCGATTCCTGGGTTGCCTCGATCTTCTGGGCGTTCCCCAGCGTGGCGTCGAAGGGCATGCGGCCCGCCTTCGCCGCCACCAGGTCCTTGACCAGCGCGGTGTCCGCCGGCCCCCCGAGCGCGACCATGTTCGGCTCGAGGGAACCAAGGCGCTGCTCCGCGATGCCGGCGCTGGAGCCGTCCCTGGCGGTGTAGAACGCCACCGGGCCCACCAGGGCGAAGGTCACGTCCTTGACGGCGCCCCCCTCGCCGACGGCGGTCCCGTCGAAGGTGGTCCCGCCGCTGATCTCCAGCAGCCGGTCCACCGACGCCAGCACCACGTCCGCCTGCCGGCGAAGAACCTCGGCGGGCTTGACGTCGGGGTCCTCCGCCGCCATCCGGGCCGACTCGATCGACTCCCGGTAGCGCTGCAGCTCGGTGATGTGGAGGCGGGTCTCCAGGTTGCGGGAGTACTCGTCCAGGAGGCTACCGAGGTAGGTCTTCTCCTCCCCCAGCGCCTTGATCTCGGACCGCAGGTTCGTCAGGTCCAGGTTCCGCGAATCGAACTCGCGGCCGCGATCCTCGGCCTCCTTGCGGACCTCCACGAGGCGGCCTTCCAGCTCGGTCAAGCGCCGGGTCATCGGGAGCTTCTCCGCGGCGATGGTCGCACGCAGATCGGATAGCTCCTTGAGGCTGGCGTCCAGATCGCGCTGTGCCGAGGCGGCTGTGTCCTGGATGGTCTTCCCGTCCTCGCACAGGGCGGGAGACGACAGCAGGAAGGCCAGGGCGGGCAGCAGGACTCCGGACAGGCGAGCGGTTCGAGGCACGAGGGAGGCTCTCATCGGATCTCCACCGGGAGGGGGACGTAGGTCGGAACCTCCTCCCCCTGCTGGACGGCGATGGCCTGGGCGATCTCCGGGGCCATCTCGTTCGCCGGCGTCCAGACCCAGCCCTCGGGTCCCGGACGGCCGACCCCCGCGGCGGTGCCGGCGGTGTTGACGTAGTACGCCTGCCCCAGCCCCACGTACAGCGTCTGCACCTCGGTGGAGCTGCCGTCGGGGAGGGACCGGATCTCGCTGGCCAGGGTGATCTCCTGGTTGAACTTGTTCACCTCGTTGAGGACGCCCACGACGTTCTGGAAGCGCTCGCTGAGGGAGAGCCCGGTCTTGCCGGGCTCGGCGGGGATGCGCCCCGACAGCGGGGCCACCCGGCGGCGGATCGGCTCCGGCAGGGAGCTCGTGAGCCGCAGCGTCTTCTCCTCGAGGGTGCCGATGGCGTCGGCGAGGGCGGCGGAGGCGTCCCGCAGGTCCTTCTTCTCCGCGACCAGCTCGGCACGCCGCTCGTCCGCCTCGTCGATCTGCCTGTCCATCTCGGCGATCTTCCCCTCGATGGTGGCGATCTCCCCCTCGATCAGGGCGGTCCGCTGCTCCAGGACCTCCTTCCCGATCGCCCAGTCCTCCCGCTCCTTGGAGATGACCTGGCGGGTCTCCACCCACTTGTCGAGGCTCTCCCGGGCGGAGCGGACGGCGTCGGACTCGGCTCCCAGCGCCGCCGGCGCCAGCCCCGAGACGAGCAACACACCCGTCAGCAACGAGATGCACTTCTGCGTTCGTGTCATGTCGGAATTCTCCTGGACACGGAGCGTGTCACAGGGCCGTTTCTTCGGTGTTTCCGGAATGTTACGAATTGATGACGAACGCGGTACGGCGGCGGGGTTGCAGCGGCAGGTGCGGCGGAAGGACCGGGCGGGGGCCGGGGGATTCCCCGGCCCCGGAAGCCCTCAGGAAGCTCGTTCGAACCCCTCCAGGCTGGCGTCCATCCGGGCCTTCAGCTCCGCCGGGAGGGTCGCGGCGCCCACCCTTCCCAGGCTCCGGCAGATCCCGACCAGGGCCAGGGCCCGCGGCCGCGGGTTGACCAGCCCCTCGGCGTCGGTCATGGCCTCGCCGTAGAGGACCCAGGCGCGATCGTCCCCCAGCTCCAGGTAGCCCGCAGCCACCTGGGCGCGCACCACCGGGGTCTCGGTCACCATCCGCGTCTCGATCTCCACCGCATTCTCGGCCTCACGCAGGAGATGGGCGGCCTGCTTCCGGTCGCCGATCCGCACCCAGGTTCCGGCCAGCCGCGCCAGCAGCGGCGCCTTGACGGGACTCTTCGGGTCGAGCTCCAGGAGCATCCCGGTCACGCCGTCCAGGGCATCCCGGGCCTTCTTCTCCTCCCCCAGGCCCTGGTAGGCCAGCGCGATCTCCTGCGCCGCGTCGGACCGGTGCCACCCCTTCAGCCCGGTCGCGGAGCGTGACGCGGCGTCGATCAGCTCGATGCGCTTCTCGCGGGAAAGGTCGACGTCCTTCGCGAGGTCCAGATAGCCGGTGGTCCGGAAGGCGGCCACCATGATGTCGTCGTCGCCCTCGATGGACTGCAGGGTCGCGACCGCAGCGTCCAGGTCACCGGCCTCCGCCTGCCCCAGGGCGACCGTGGCCGCCGAGCGCCCCTTGTACTGGTTCGGGTCGGCCTGTGCCAGGCTCTCCGCGAGCTGGGCAGAGTCCTGCACGCGTCCCAGCGCCGCGAGAGCCTCGGCGATGTGGGATTGGATGCGCACGCGATGCCAGCCGTCGGCGGCGGCTTCCGCCTTCCTGGCCTCCGCCAGCTGGGCCTGGGCGTCCGCCGTTCGCCCGGCTCCCGCCAGTGCCACCGCGATCTCGGCGTGGGACACCCCCCGCTGCCAGCCGTCGACCTCCGCCGCGAGGGACATCGCCTCGTCCAGGAGACCCAGCCTCACCAGGTCGGACACGACGAGCCCCTGCGCCTGCCCCCGGTCCACCGGATCGTCGTGGATGGCCGAGGCGAACCGGAAGCCGTACTGCAGCGGCTCCAGGCCTTCCGGGGGAGCGTCCGCCGCTCCCTGGACGGCAGCGGCGCTCGCCAGCCCCAGTAGGGTGCTGATGGCGAGAGTCGAAAGGCGCGAGGTTCTGCGGGTCATCGATCACCTCAAAAAAACGCGCGCCCGAGCGCGCGACGTGGAGGCCGTCGCCTCCGGATCTCGTGCAGGTTTCCGGGTGGGTCGCCGGTCGAGTGTAGCAGAGACCGGCGACCCGCCGAAACAGAGAACGCCCGACCCCTAGGGGGCCGGACGGGTCACACCGACGGAATCCTCGCCGATGGTGCCGTCCCCGCAGGCGTTGTTCGCCCGGGAGACGTAGAAGAAAGCCGATCCCACGGCCGGCGGATCGGTGTCGACGGCCTTGGGCTGCACGGTGTCGTCCCACTGCGGCTTGATCAGGGCGACGGTGAAGTCCATGGGATCGTCGGTGCGCAGGAGGTCGAATCCGGCCGTGTTGACGAGGCCGCAGGGACCATCCCAGGCGATCTGCTTGCTGGCGTCTACGAACCGCAGGTTCTCGGTCGGGTCCGGGACCGCCGTGGCGGGCGTCCCCGAGGCGGGGTCGCACGTGGTGAATCCGCCCTGCTTTCCGAAGTTCGTCCAGCACTGGGCCCAGTTCTTGCCGCCGAAGGCGCCCTTGTAGCCGGTGGGCTTCACGCCCATGCCGTTGTTGAGGCTACCCTCGAGAGCGGAGGCCTCGAGGGGTCCACCGGGGGCCGGCCGCGGGTCGATGCTGATCACCGGGTCGGGAATTCCCGGGCCCGCCGGGATGCGCCGCAGGGTGCGGATCGGCAGCGGGTCCGCGCAGGAGCGCAGTCCGTTGTTGAAGGCGGCATCCGTGAACATGCCGTTGTCGTAGCCGGTCTTTCCCGCGTCGCCGGTGTATTCCAGCTCGCCGGTGTCGAGCGAGCCGCAGCCCTGTGTGCCGAAATCGTCCACGGCACCGCCGAAGCAGAAGGCCTCTTGGCGGCCGATGCACTGGAAGACGCTGTCCCGGACCTCCAGGTCGAAGACGGGATCCGGGTAGAACGGGATGCAGACCTCGGGTGCCAGGCAGTCGGCGTTCGCGGTGCACCGGGTGTTGGAGCTCGCCCCGGGAGCCCCGGCGTTGTAGCAGGAGCCCGGCTTGAAGGACGTGCTGGCCCGCTCCGCCGATGTGTTCGGACCCACCGGGCCGACGGTGCAGTCGCCGGCGTTGCAGCTCACACCCTCGATCTGGATGGCGGCGCCGCTGAAGTCGTAGAAGAGGCTGTCGGAGTACGCGCCGCCCGCGTTGTCTCGCATGTTCAGCGCGGTGTTCGTGGGGTTCGGGATCTTCTGCCCCTGGCCGATGTAGGTGAAGTTCCGAAGCTCCGGGATCGCCAGCGGGAGGCTGCCGTCGGGGCTGTTGCCGCCGTCGTGCTCGCCGCCCTTGTCGCTGAAGGGGCCCTGGACGACGAAGTAGAACTGCGCCTTCCCCTTCCAGCCCTCGTCGTAGTCCAGGCTATCGTCGCCGACGGCGTAGACGACGATGTGGTCCACCTCCGCCGCACCGCCGAAGGACTCGATGCCGTCGTCCTGGTTCTGGTAGATCTCCACGTGGCTGATCTGGGTCTCACGTCCCAGCGCCCCCAGGGTGAGGCCGTTGATCTCGTTCGCCGCGGAGAGGTTGAAGCCGCCGTACCGGATCGACGCGTAGGCCAGGCGCCCGGAGTTGTCGTCGTCGCACCGCTCGATCGGGATGCCGAGGGTCGCGCAGTTGCCGTAGAGGCCGAGGCCGCCGGCGGCCACCAGGCCCTCGATCTGGACCTCGCGGGCCGTGTTGGGGGCGGAGGCGGTGTTGTTGGAGACCAGGCCCCGGCCCAGGAGGATGACGCCGCCCCAGGTGCCGGTGATCCCCAGCGAGTTCGTGACCTGATCGTACGGCGGGGTCCCCATGGTGGCGATACCGATGTTGTTGTCGTCGAGGTTCGTGAAGACGATCGGCTTCTCCACCGAGCCAACCGCGTTGATCCGCGAGTCGCGCGCGATGACCAGCGCGCCGGGATCGTTGGCGCCGGGCGCCGATTCGCCCTGGCCGCGCACCGTCGTCCCCTGCTCGATGGTCAGGGTGGCGCCGTTGGTCACGTAGATCGGCTTGTCGAGGATGTACTCGTTGTCCGCGGTCCAGAGCGTGTCGACGACGATGTCGGCGACGACGGGCACCTGGGGCTTCGGCGGGAAGTAACCGAGGCGGGACATGTTCGTCCAGCCCTCCGCCCAGTTCATCCCGTCGAAGGCGCCCTGGAAGCCGGCGGACTCGAAGAACCCGTCGTTC
>JASFRI010000114.1:0-11166 GCA_050115015.1 Acidobacteriota bacterium | reverse complement strand
GCGTCCATCCGCTGGGCGATCCGGTGATCGCCTACCCCACGGAGCAGGCCGTGGGCTGGCAGTTCCCGCTGGTCGGCTGGCCCGCTGCCGCCTTCCGCCTCGAGGTGAAGGTGGACGATCGGGTGACGGGGGAGACGGTCTCCGGGTCCCTCGAGTTCGTCGTGGATGGCTGATCCCCGCGGGGCTCGCCGGCGGGGAACCGCTTTGCTCGGGCTCTTCCTGGTCTCCGGCTCGGCGGGGCTCGTCTACGAGGTCGCCTGGTCACGGCTGCTCACCCTCCAGCTGGGCGGCCTGGTGCCGGCGCTCTCGGCGCTGCTCGCGGCCTATCTCGGCGGCATGGCGCTGGGAGGCTGGCTCGGAGGCGCCTGGTCGCGACGACCCGGGCGTCCGCTGAGGCGGTTCGCGCTGATCGAGGGCGCCACGGCCGCCCTCGCCGCGCTGGTGGGACCGGGCCTCTACCTGATGACCCCTGCATTCCGGCATCTCTACCGCCGGGCCCTCGAGGGGGACGGCGGGTTCGTCGGGCCCGCCGGCCTCCTGGCGGGCTGCCTCGTGGTGCCCGCGGCGATGGCCATGGGGGCCTCGCTGCCGGTCCTCTCGCAGATGGCAGGCACCGACCCGAGGGCCGCCGGCGGGCTGGCCGGCCGGCTCTATGCCGTCAACACCCTCGGCGCGGTGGCCGGCGCGCTGCTCACCGGGATGGTGCTGCTCCCCCGGCTCGGGCTGGCCGGGACGATCCGGGCCGCGATCCTCGCGAACCTGGCCGTGGCCGCCGCCGCGCTTCTCCTGGACCGTGGCGAGGCTCCCGCGGCGCCGGTCCCGGCGGTCCCGCGAAGCGCGCCGCGTCCCACGCCCCTGCTCATCTCCCTCGGACTCGCCGGTACCGCATCGATGATCTGCCAGATCGGCTGGACCCGGGCCCTGTCCCTCTCCCTCGGATCGTCCACGTACGCGTTCACCGTGACGGTGAGCGCGTTCCTGCTGGGACTTGCGCTCGGGGGAGCGGTCGGCGCGCGCTGGTCCCGATACAGCGACCGGCCGGCGACGGTGCTGGTCGCGATGCAGGGAGGCGCCGGGCTGGCGGCGCTGGGGTCGATCGCCCTGCTCGGCCGGCTCCCGCTGTGGATCGTCCCGCCGCTGGCGAGCGCCGGCGCCGGGTTCTCCGCGATATCGGCGGTCCAGATGGGTGCCGCGGCCGCGGTGGTGCTCCTCCCGACGGTCCTCCTCGGCGGCACCTTCCCCCTGGCGGTGCGTCTGCGCGGGGAGGGCGGTACGGCTGCCGGACGCTCGACAGGAGACGCCTACGCCGCCGGCTCCGTCGGCCTGGTGCTGGGGGCCCTGGCGGCGGGGACACTGCTGCTGCCGCGCCTCGGGCTGCGCCGGAGCCTCCTCGCCGCGGCGCTGGCGTTCGGGGTCGCCGCCGTCCTCGCCGCCCTCTCCAGCGCCAGCCGCCGGCGCCCCCTTCGGCTGGCCGTCGGGCTGCTGCTGGCCGCGGCCGGAGGCGCGGCTGCCCTGCCGTCCTGGGACCCGGTGATCCTGACCAGTGGTCCGTACCTCTATGCCCCGCTCTACCGGCGGGGATTCCCGGGGGCCACCGAGGCGGCGGTGCGGCGCCGCGGGGAGCTCCTGCTGTACCGCGAGGGGGCCGCGGCGACGGTCTCGGTCCGCAGGAGTCCGATGGGGATCCTGTCCCTGCAGATCAACGGCAAGACCGACGCCTCGACCGGCGGCGACATGGTGACCCAGCTCCTCGCGGGCCATCTCCCGGGGCTTCTGGCTCCCGACGGGGCGCGATCGGCCCTGATGATCGGCCTGGCCAGCGGGGTGTCGCTGGGGGCGCTGGAGCGCTATCCGTTCGAGACGATCGACTGCGTGGAGCTCCTGCCCTCGGTGATCGAGGCCGCCGGGCTGTTCGCGCGCGCGAACGGGGATGCCCTGGACGACCCGCGTCTCCGGCTGCTGCAGGGGGACGGCAGGAACCACCTGCGCTACGCCTCCGAGACCTACGATGTGATCACGTCCCAGCCCACGAACCCGTGGGTGGCCGGGACGGCGGCGCTCTACACCCGCGAGACCTTCACGGCCGCGCGGGACCGTCTCCGCGACGGCGGACTGATGGTGCAGTGGATCCAGGGCTACGCGCTGCTGCCCGAGGATCTCCGCAGCGTCGTGGCGACCTTCCTGGACGTGTTCCCCGCGACCACCCTCTGGGAGGAATCCCCGGCGGGTGGTGACTACTTCCTCGTCGGGGTGCGCTCCGGGACGCCGCAGCAGCCCCTTCCCGTGGAACGGATCGACGAACGGCTCCGCCGCCCCGCCGTCCGCGCCGACCTCGGCCGGGCGGGGATCCGCGACCTGGCGGATCTTCTCGGACATTTCGTCACGGGGCCGGAGGCGCTGCGGGGCTACACCGCCGGCGCGCCCCTGCAGCGCGACGATCGGCTGGCCCTGGAGTTCAGCGCGCCTCGCGCCCTGTTCGAGGACACCCTTCCGCGGCAGGTGCGAGCGCTGCGCCGCTGGCGTGAGTCGCCGGCCAGCCGGATCGCACCCTCCCTCGTCGACGCCGTGCTCCTGTCGCGGCTCCGGGCGGCCCGGGTCGCCGCGCGGGAGGAGGAACGGCTGCTGCTCTCCCTGCCGCGCGGACCCGTGTCGCCCGAACCCGACCTCGAGATCGGCCTCGAGCTGCTGCGGGCGGGCCTTCGCGGGCCGGCCGAGGCACATCTCCGGGCCGCCGTCGAGCGCCGGCCGGACCTGGGGCCGGCCCGGGGGCTCCTGGGAGCCCTGCTCGTGGCGGACGGACGTCTGGAGGAGGCCCGGGCCGAGCTCGAGGCCGCCGTGCGGGCCTCGGATACGGATCTCGCGTCGCTCGCCCTGCTGGCCCGCGTCGCGATCCAGCTGGGACGACCGGAGGAGGCCGAACGGGCGGCGCGGGACGCTCTCGAGCGGGAGCCCGGGGACGCGGATGTCCTGAACCTGCTGGGGGCGGCCTTGTTGACGCGGGAGCGGCCCGACGAGGCGGTCCCCTTCCTGGAACGGGCGGTATCGTGTGATCCGGAGCTGGTCGAGGCCTGGACGAACCTCGGCGTCGCACGCCGCCGCTCGGGGGACACCGCCGGCGCGGAAGCCGCGTACCGCAGGGCCCTGACCCTCGACCCCGGGGCCATGGACGCACGCTTCAACCTCGCCCTCTCCCTTCGGCTCTCCGGCCACCCGGCCGCCGCGCTCGATCTCCTGGACCGGCTCCTGCTGGACGACCCGGCGGATCTCGATGCCCGCTGGGAGCGGGCCGCGGCATATCGGGCGCTGGGCCGCGACGCGGCGGCTCGCGAGGACCTGGAGTGGCTGGCCGCCAGGGCGCCGGACTCCCCCCAGGGGCTGCGCGCGGCGGGGGCGCTGGGAGGCTGATCCGGGTATCCCGGGCTCTCAGAAGAGGGTTGCCTGGCGGGGGTCCACGGCATCCGGGCGCGCCCGAGGCCGGAGGGTCGGCGGCGCGGGAGGGCGGAAGGCCTTCCCGGCGTGCCGGCTTCCCTCGGGGCACCAGGCCAGGAAGCTACACCAGCGACAGAGAGGGCTCACCCTCGCGGGGAAGCCGGGGCTCTCCGGCCGGGCCGCCTCGGGGACCGACTCCAGCGGCGCCGCACGTTCGACCGCGGCGAGCTGCCGCAGGCCCTCCGCGTCCAGTCCGTCGCGATAGCCCGCGACCTGCCGCTCGATCCGGTCGATCCGGCCGATGGTCCTGTGGCGAAGCGCTCGCAGCGGTTCCGGACCCCGGGCTTCGAGCCGCCGCTCGATGCCGGACCGCAGGTAGTGCCACACCATACGCACCTCGCGGCGCTCCGGGTAGAGCTGGCGGGCCGCGATCTCATAGAGGCCGACCTGCAGGTCGGCCTCCAGATCTCGCCGCGACGGGGTGCGCTTGCCGGTCTTGTAGTCATGAACCTCGATGACGCCGTCCGGCCCGATATCCACGCGATCGAAGATGCCCCGGAGACGATGCTCCCCGAGGGCGACCTCGAAGCGTCGCTCCACGGCGAGAGTCGTGCCCGTGGTGAAGGGATGGTGGCGATCGTAGTAATCCTGGACGCAGCGCGCGCCGTGTCGGCGATAGTCCTCGGGAGGGGCGTCCTTCACGATGCGGACGCCGTCGTGCCAGTACTGCTCCCAGAGGTAGTGGTAGCCCTCGAGGACCGAGCCGCGGGAGGGAGGCGCCCCGCCACGCAGCAGCACGCCGTAGAGATCCTCCAGGGTCTCGTGCACACGCTTGCCGGTGAACGCCTCCACCCCTTCCACCGGAGGATCGACGCTCCAGACGTACCGCCAGAGGAACTTCCGCGGGCAGCGCTCGTGACTGGTCAGCCGTGAATGGGAGTAAACCGCCATGGACCCTCGTTCGTCCGGCGGATTATAGCAGGGCCGCGGGACGGAGGACCCGTGATTGCGTGGCGACCGGTTCCCGAGCGCCGGACCTGCTGCACGCCACGCCGTCGCGCCCGGTGGAGCATGCGGATCGCGTCCTCGACGCAGTCCGCCGTGCGGATACGGTCGCCCACCCGGGAGAGCTGGAGGACATGCAGCACATTGCCGCGCGGCCCCGCCAGCGCCAGGAAGCCCCCACCGGACCGGATCTGCCGGTCGCAGCGGATCAGCTCTCCCAGACCGGCGGCGTCGACATAGGCGACACCGGAGAGGTCCAGTACCAGGCGTCGCTGTCCTCGCTCCACGAGATCGGCGACCGCGTCGCGCACGAGCTCGAGATGCTGGTCGCGCGCCAGCGGGCCGATGACGCGAAGTATCCAGGAGCCCTGGTGTCGTTTCCTGAGGATCTTCATGGCGGGGAACCTCCGGCGTCGGGAGGGGGCCTCCCGTTATCCATCGTTCACTGGTATCTACGCCGGACCCCGCGGGAAGGTTCCGCGGATCTCGTGACAACCGTGTAAAACCCCTGTAAAAAGGAAAGTTGTGGACTCACGGGCGAGGGAATCCTGCGCCCTGCAAGAGAACGGACGAGACCGGGGACGGGGCGGCCCGCCGCCGGTCGTCCCCGGAGCGGAGGGTCGGCCACCAGCCCGCATGGTCCACGAGGGGCGGGCCCCAGAGACTCCTCGGGAACGCCCGAACTGCCCCTCACGAATCATCCGGGCTAGGGTCGGCGCCTTCCGAGGTAACGGTTTCCGAGATCCCGCAGCAGCCCGCGGAGCCGCTCGTCCTCCACCGGGAGGTCCTCTTCCCCGAGCGGCACCGGAGGTGCGGGGCGCCCCTCGGAGGCCGGCGGGCACGCCACGCCCGCCGGCGCTGCCCCCGCTGCAGGGCGCCCCTCGGGTGCCTCGCGCGGGGAGATCGCCCGTGCGGGGCGCCAGAACCCGCGGACGACCCGATACTCGATCCGCCGGGGCGCGCCCGCCCCCAGCTTGTCGCGGAAGCGCCCCAGGATGTGCGGCTCGAGCCGCCGCAAGGTCTCGCCCCATACCGCGTCCGGGACCTCCACGGTGACCGCCTCGGGATCGAGGTGGGCCACCCGCGTCACGCGGTAGACGCCCCCCCCGACGGCGGACCGCCAGGCGGCCATCGCCTGGAGGTGACGACCACGGTTCCTGCGCGGAAGCAGGGACCCCGCCGTGGCCGCCACCTCCTCCACGGAACGGAATCCATCGTCGTCGCGTCGACGTCGGCGCCGCTTCATCGCCTCCCCCGCCGTGGCGCATCTCGGCCACCGCCGGCTCTCGCGGTTGGGGTTCTTCCGGGTGTTTCCGCGATCCTACGCGGCGACGGGGCCGGCGTCAAAGCCCCGCTCAACGCTGGTAACGCTGGACCGCCCGCCGGTGGGCGTCGAGATCCTCCGAGAACTGGTGGGTCCCGTCGTTGCGTGACACGAAGTAGAGCAGCCGCGTCTCCGCGGGAAACAGGGCCGCCCGGAGGGAGTCGGCACCGGGGCTGGCGATCGGACCCGGCGGGAGGCCGGGATGGAGGTAGGTGTTGTACGGCGAGTCGTGCCGGAGGCCGGCACGGGTCAGCCGGCCCCGGTAGAGGCCGTCGCGCCGCAGGCCGTAGATGACGGTCGGATCGCACTGCAGGAGCATCCCCCGATCGAGCCGGTTGTGGAACACCGAGGCGACCAGGGGCCGCTCCTCGGGCACCGCCGTCTCCTCCTCGATCAGCGAGGCCAGGGTCACGACCTCCCGGATCGTGAGCCCCACCCGCGCCGCCTGGCGGATCTCGCGGGGCCCGAGCTCCTGCCGGAAGCGCTGCACCATGCTGGCCACGATCGCCCCCGCGGACGTGCCGCGTGCGAACTGATAGGTATCCGGGAAGAGGTATCCCTCCAGGTCCTCCGCGTCCGGGTCCAGGTCGGCGATGGGGCGCGGGTCGGCCGCCGCGAGCTGGAGGCTCGAGGCCTCCGCGAAGCCCGCCTCCGCGATCACCTCGACCACCTCCGGGATCCGGAGGCCCTCCGGGACGGTCACCCGGTGGAGCACCACCTGCCCCGCCAGCAGCATCCGGTGGACGGCCAGCGTGCTGGCGGGCCGGTGGAAGCGGTACTCACCGGCCTGCAGCCGACGCGCGGTCCCGGACACGCGGACCCAGGCCCGGAACACCCACGGGCTCCGGATCACCCCGAGCTCGGCGAGCCGTTGCCCGACGTCGGCGGCGCTCGCTCCCGGTTGGATCTCCAGCGTCACCTCCCGGCCCGGGAACGCGGCGTAGGGTACCAGCAGCGAACCGAGCAGGCCGACGCCCGAGGCCAGCAGGATCGCCATCGGCCAGAGCATCCCGCGGCGCATTCAGGCGTCCCGCTCATCGGGAGGTGCCGCGGCCAGAAACGACTCCAGCAGCAACGCCGCGGCGGTCCGATCCACCAGCCCCTCCCGTCGTCGCCGCTCCCGGCGCACGCCGGCCTCCACCAGCGCGCGCTCCGCCTGCGCGGAGGTCAGGCGCTCGTCCCAGCCCCTCACGGGCAGCCCCGTCGCCGTGCGGAGCTCCTCGATGAACCGCTCCGCCTTCTCACACTCCGGCCCCCGGGTCCCGTCCATGTTGATGGGAAGCCCCACGATGACGCCGACGACTTCCTCTTCTCCCACGATGCGCGCGATCGCCTCGAGGTCCTTTCTGCGCCCGCGGGAGTCGATGGTCCGGAAGGGACATGCGATCATCCGCAGCGGGTCGGAGATCGCCAGCCCGAGGCGCTTCGTTCCCGGGTCGACGGCCAGCAACCGGCCGGAACCGGGCCAGGAAGTGGAAGACGAGGCCATGGGAGGGGATTATCGGGACGACCGACGAAGCCTGTCAACCGCCGCTTCCGTCCGCCCGGGGCGGCGTTCTATGATGCGCCGTGGCCAGCCCTTCCCCGACCCGACGCACCCTGGCGCAGGTGATCCGCGCGGCAGGCGGCTGCCTGCACGCGGACGACGCCGCACGGCGGCTGCTCCGGCTGGGATCGGGAGGACGGTTCGCCGCCCGGCGAGTGGTTCTGGCCCTGGCGGCCTCCGATCCCGGGCTCGAGGTCCTCCCCGGAGACCGGGTGCGGATCGCCCCGCCGCAGCCGGACTCCTCTCCCATCGAGGCGCTGCGCTTCGTCGTCCTCGACCTCGAGACGACCGGATCCCGGGCCGGCGACGACCGGATCACCGAGGTCGGCGCGATCCGCGTCGAGGGTGGCGCGATCACGGGGACGTTCCACAGCCTGGTGCGGCCCGACCGCCCGATCCCGCCGGCGATCACCCGGCTGACCGGGATCCACGAGCTCATCCTGGCGGGGGCGCCGCGCTTTCCGGCCATTGCCGGCGCGCTGCTGGACTTCCTCGGCAACGGGGTGCTGGTGGCCCATAACGCCTCCTTCGACGCCCGTTTCCTGGAGGCCGAGATGCGGGCCGCGGGGCATCCGCCGCCTCCGAACGCACAGCTCTGCACGATGCGCCTGGCGCGCCGCCTGCTCCCGGATCTGCGCTCCTGCAGCCTGGACTCCCTTGCGGGGCACTTCGGATTCGCGTTTCGGGCGCGGCACCGCGCCATGGGGGATGCCGAGGTGACCGTCCAGGTGCTCAGGGTCCTCGTCGAGGCCGCCCGTGCCGCCGGGGCGGCCAGCCTCGGCGACCTCCGCGCCCTCGCCCGGCGGCGCGAGCGGCGCCGGCAGGCCCGGGAGCACGATCCCGGCCCCTGACCGGAGCCGAGGGCCCCGGTGCGCGTGGACGGCGACGACGCTCCGGGCGCTAGCGCTGGCGTCTCCCCTGCCCCCGCCCCCGGCGCGGGCGGCGCTTCCCCCGGCCTGCGCCACGAGGCTCCCTAGGGGTGGGGTGGGAGAAACCCGGCAACTCCTCCACGGGAATCCGAGCCCCCAGGTGGCGCTCGATCTCGGCCAGGCCCTCGGACTGGTCGGGCTCGACGAAGGTGATGGCGTCCCCCTCCTTGCCGTAGCGCGCGGTCCTGCCGATCCGGTGGACGTAGTCCTCCGGCGTATGGGGCAGATCGAAGTTGAACACGTGGGTGATGTCATCGATGTCCAGACCGCGGCTCGCCACGTCGGACGCCACGAGCACCTGCAACGTCCCCTCCCGGAACAGCCGGAGGGTCGCCTCCCGGTTCGCCTGACTCAACAGGCTCGACACCGACGCCGCGCGGATGCCGAAGCGGGACAGCCCGCGCGAGACCTCGGCGGTCGACTCCCGCGTCCCGCAGAACACCAGCGTCTTGTCGGCACCCTCGGCCTCCAGGATGCGGCGCAGCAGATTCAGCTTGTCGTCCCGCCGCACGAGAAACGCCCGCTGGGCGATGCCGTGGGCCGTGGCTCTCTCCGGCTCGATGCGGACCTCCTCCGGGTACATCATGAAGTCCCCCGTGAGCCGCCGCACCTCGTCCGGAAACGTCGCGGAGAACAGCATCGTCTGCCGGCTGAGCGGGCACTTCTTCAGGATCCAGCGGATATCGTCGATGAACCCCATGTCCAGCATCCGGTCCGCCTCGTCCAGAACCAGGAACCGGATGCCCCGGGTGCGCAGGTACGCGGAGCCGAGGAAGTCGATGAGCCGCCCCGGTGTCCCGACGACCAGATCCGAACCGTCCCGCAACGCCTCCCGCTGGGGCCCGAGGGAGGTCCCACCGTACAGGACCGCCGTCCGGGCACCGAGGCTGCCCCCCACACGCTGGGACTCGGCCCCCACCTGCTGGGCCAGCTCCCGTGTGGGACAGACCACCAGCCCCCGGGGGGTGCCGTCCGGTTGCAGGCTCTGGAGCATCGGCACGAGGAAGGCGAGCGTCTTCCCGGTGCCCGTCTGGGCCATCCCGACCAGGTCCCTCCCCTCGAGGAGCAGCGGGATGGCCTGCTCCTGGATGGGCGTGCATTCCGTGTACCCACAGGCGTCCAGGGCGTCGAGAAGGTCGTCTCGGAGCGGCAGCTCCCGGAATCTCATCGTCAACGCGCCCACCTCCTCGCGGCTCCACGGACCGCACCCCCGCCCGGAGGGGCGAGGCGGATCATCTCCCCGGACCCCGACGGGCCACCGTCCCCAGGGTCCAGGATATTCCGGTAGAGCGGCTCCGGGAGCCGCGGCGCTGCGGCCCCCCTGCGGAGTTGCCCCGCCGGCACGGTGGCCGCCACCGCTCCCCCACCGTTGCCGGAGCGCTTCATCGCGAGGATCCGGGAGGGGACACTAGTGCCGGATCCGTTCCCAGTACGACGTCGGATCGAATTCCGGGCTGTTCTCGGAGGTATGACACACGACGCAGTCGGCGAACCCCGTGCTTCCGTAGCTCCGGGACGGATTCTCCACGTGACCGCCTCCGGGACCGTGGCAAGCCTCGCACTGCACGTCCGCGAGCTCCGGGGTCGCCTTCAGATTATGGAACCCACCCGGCTTGCGGTCCCCCGTGACGTGGCACCCGACGCAGAGCGGGCTGTATTCCTGCTGCCGGTCGACGAGGGTCCCCATCGCGTGAGCGTGACCGCTCTCCTTCCACACGCGGAAGGCCTCCTCGTGGCAGGAGGAGCACTTCCCTGACCCCACGTACTGCCGGGCGGTGGGTAGCTCCGCCGCCTCGAAGGCCTCCTGCTCGGCCATCTCCCGGTAGTGGTCGTTGATCCGGACGTTGGCGGTGTCCTCGAAGGCCTTCATCCGCGCGTCACTGGGATAACGGCCGTCCAGGAAGACGTGCGATGCGGTGACCTGCACGAGACGCTGCGATCCGAAGAACAGCCGCACCTCGCCCACCCGCTTCCCCTGGTCGCCGCCATAGACGACGCTGGAAACGGGAGGCGTGGCAACGTCCGCGGAGACCTGGCCACCCGAGCCGGCGAGGGCAACATCGATCCCCGGGAGCTGGAACAGCAACGATCGCAGCTGGCTCGGGGGTAGATCGGAGAGCAGCACCAGCACGTCGGCCTGTTTCGCCAGCTCCGGAACCCACCGGGCCGCGGCTCCGAGCGCGGAGCTCAGCACCACCTTGCGACCGTCCGCCGTCCGCTCCAGGAAGCCCGGATTCTCCCGGGCCAGTCCGAGGATCGCCACGCGAAGCGGCTCCTCTCCGCGCCAGGGAAAGGAACGCAGGACGTAGGGCTCGAACACGGGCTCCTCGGTGTCCTGGAAGACGACATTGGCGGAGATGAGCGGGAACGCAGCCGCCGCGGCGATCTCGCGGAAGGCCTCCAGGCCCCGCGCGAGGTCCGTGGCGGTGACGTTCGCGGCGACCCACCCGAGGCGGTTCATCCCCTCGATCAGGGTCTCGGTCTGGATCCGGCCTGCAATGGTGCCGTCCCCGGAGAAGCCGCCGGTATCCAGCCAGAGGATGGGCGCTCTCGGGAACTGCCTGCGGAACAGCTCGACATAGGCGGCCCGCCGGGCCAGCCCCCCCGCGGGGTTCTTCGGTCAGCCGCAAGGCTGGTAGAAGCCCTGCACGTCGGACGTGAACAGGATCTCCAGGTCAGGCTCGGGACCCGGCCTGACCAGGGGCTCCGGCGGCTGGGCGGGGAGAATGCGGACCGGGGCGATGCCCTGCTTCGACTCCTGACCGAAGAGGACCGTCAGGGTCGCGAGCAACGCGAGAACCAGCATCGGGAGGCTTCTTATCTCACGCATCCGTCGAGGTTTCCCTTTCATGTAAACTTTTGGATTATACTTTTCGGCCCTGTCCCTTTCAACTTGGAAGCCCCGTGCCGGAACACCCGCCCCCCGTGATACT
>JASFRI010000113.1:0-11195 GCA_050115015.1 Acidobacteriota bacterium | reverse complement strand
CATGGACCTCACCCGCAGCAGGAGAGACCATGCGCATCCGTCAAAGGACAGCCGTTCTCTGCATCCTCGGCCTCGGACTCCTCGCCGCCATCCCGCTCGCGATCCCGCAGGACGGCCCGGCGGCCGTCGCCGAGCGGTTGCTCGGCGTCGTCATGGGGCCGTCCCCCATCGAGGAGGACCTGCGAGTCCTGACCGACGAGATCGGCGGTCGCATGACCGGCAGCGAGGCCAACCGCCGTGGCGTCCGGTGGGCCGTGGACGCGTTCCGCCGCGCCGGCGTCGACACCGTGGCGACGGAGGCGTTCACCATGCCCACGCGGTGGGCGGAGGGGGACACCCGGCTGGAGGTGCTCGCGCCGGTACCCTTCGGCGTACGGGTCGTCTCCCTGGGGTGGTCGCCCCCCACCCCCGACGGGGGGATCGAGGCGGCGGTGGTGGACGTCGGGGACGGTGACCAGGCGGCCTTCGCGACCGCCGGAGCGGCCGCGCGCGGGAACTTGCTGCTGGTCCACTCCCCCGTCCTTCACACCTGGATGGACCTGTTCGAGGAGTACTTCCGCGCCGGGCCGATCATCGCGCGGGCCCAAGAGGCCGGCGCCGCGGGGATCCTGTGGACCTCCTCCCGGGAGCACGACCTGCTCTACCGCCACCAGAACGCCTTCGACGGCCAGCCCGACGTCATCCCCCAGGCGCTGGTGGCCCGGGAGGACGCCCTCCGGATATCGCGCTTCCTCGCCGCGGGCCAGGCGGTGCGCGCCCGTCTGACGATGCCCAACCAGGTCGGCGGCCCCTTCGACGCCGAGAACGTCCTCGCGGAGATCCTCGGGGACGAGAAGCCCGAGGAGGTGGTGATGATCGGGGCGCACCTGGACTCCTGGGAGCTGGGCTCCGGCGCCCTGGACAACGGCGCCAACTGCGCCCTGGTCGTGGAGGTGGCCCGCGCCGTCCGCGCGGCGGGCATCCGGCCGCGCCGGACGCTGCGCTTCGCCCTGTGGAACGGCGAGGAGCAGGGGCTCTTCGGCTCCTGGGCCTACGCCCGGGACCACCGCGAGGAGCTCGACGACCTCGTCGCCTACGTGAACTTCGACTCCGGCACCGGTCCCGTCACCGGCTACTCCCTCGGCGGCCGCGGCGACATCGAGGCCGCGGTGCGCGAGGTCCTGGCGCCTCTGGACTCCTGGGGGATGGGCGCCCACACCCTCGACGCCAGCACGGGGACCGACCACATCGACTTTCTCCTGGAGGGGGTACCGACGCTGCTCGCGAACCAGGAGGAGGCCAACTACATGGTCAACTACCACGCCTCCTCCGACACCTTTGACAAGGTGGACCTCTTCGCCCTGAAGCGGCATGCGGCCTACGCGGCGGTTACCGTCGTCGGGATCGCGAACCGCGAGGATCGCCCGGGTCCGCGGCAGTCCCGGGAGGCGATCGAGGGGCTCCTCGAGGAGACGGGGCTGGACGCGGAGATGAAGGCGTTCGGGATGTGGGAGGACTGGGAGGCCGGGCGGCGGGGGCGGCGGCCGTAGCGCCCGGGGTCGGTATCCACCGTCCCGCGGCGAGCGCCCCTCCTCCGGTTCCTCGGAATTGCCACCGGAACATGGGTTTTGCGACTGGCAGCGCGTCGTGGTAGGACGTACATTGCCGCCGTGACCTGAGGAGGCCCCATGAACGCCCTGCGAGTCGGCATCACCGTGCTGCTACTGGCCGCGCCCCTCTCCGCGACCGCGGAGACCGTCCTCGTCGAGGCGGACCGGGACGCCACCCTCATCCAGGACCCGGACGGCGCGCTGGGAAACGGGTCCGGCCCGGTCTTCTTCGTCGGCCGGACGAACCAGGGCCAGAACAGCGTGCGCCGCGCGCTCCTGCGCTTCGACGTCGCCGCGGCCCTGCCGCGGAACGCCCGCGTGCTCGACGCCCGTCTGACCCTCCACATGACTTCCAGCAACCCCACCCCGCGCGTGATCGGCCTGCACCGGGTCCTGGCGGACTGGGGCGAGGGGAACTCCTACGCGGCGGGCGGTAGCGGCGACGACGCCGCGCCGGGAGACGCCACCTGGATCCACACGTTCTTCGACGACGCCTACTGGGTGTCTCCCGGAGGTCAGTTCGTCACCGCCGACAGCGGCGCGCGGGAGGTGGGAAGCTCCGGTTTCTACACCTGGGAGGGCACCCCGAAGATGGCGGCGGACGTGCGGATGTGGCTGGCGGCCCCCCACCGGAACTTCGGCTGGGTCCTGATCGGGGACGAGACGACGGCGCAGAACGTGAAGAGCTTCGCGAGCCGCGAGGAGTCGGATCCGGCCCTGCGGCCGGCCCTCGAGATCACCTACTCCCTGCCGGGCCGCTAGGAACGCCAACGCCCGTCCGGGGGCGATTCTCCAGGCATCCCGCACCGGCCGTCCCCCGGCAGACGGTCGGATTCTCGCCGGGCACCCCCGTCCGCTCCCCGACCGGGCACGGGTCCCTCGCACCCTGCGGGCTCCGGGTGTGCGCCCCATCCGGATTCGGTAACATGCTCGTGGGGACCGCCGCTCCCCGCAGAACGCGGGACCGGGAGGACGCCCCGCCGCCAATCGAGGACACACGATCCCATGCGAAGACCGCCCCTCGCCGTCACCCTCCTGGTCGCCGTCGCGGCCCTGGTCGGGGGATGGCTCCTCCACGACCGGGTGAAACCGCCCGCGGAGCGCGAGGTGCTCTACTGGGTCGACCCGATGAACCCGTCGTTCCGCTCGCCGGAGCCGGGCATCGCGCCCTGCGGCATGCCGCTGGAGCCGGTCTATGCGGGCCAGGATGCCCTGGATCCGGCGGCCGGCCTCGGCCAGACGATCCATGTCCCCGCCGATCGCCGGCAGTTCGTCGGGATCGTCGTCGAGACCGTCGAGCCCGCAGTCGTCGAGGGCGTGCTGCGGCTGCCGGGCGAGGTCGCCGCCGACGAACGCCGGGTGCACGTGGTGGAGTCCGAGGTGGTCGGTAGGGTCCATACCCTGAGCCCCGCCGGCGTGGGCAGCCTGGTCCGGGAGGGGGACGTGCTGCTGTCGCTCTCCAGCGACGCCTCGGTCAACGCCCAGTGGGTCCTCGTGGAGGAGCTGAACAAGCTGGACGACCTGAAGCAGGCCAAGGACCCCGGTCCGCAGCTCGAGCAGCAGATGCGACGGGTGCGCACCCTGGCGCGATCGCTGCGCAATTACGGCCTGACCGAGGCGGAGATCCAGGAGATCGAGCGAACGCGGCGGACAAAGCCGGCTCTCGACATCCGCTCCCCTGCCGCGGGTTACGTGCTGGCGCGGGACGCCGTCCTCGGACAGGAGTACCGCACCACCTTCCCGCTGTTCATCATCGCCGATCTGGAGCAGGTCTTCGTCCTGGCGGACGTCCTGAACGAGGACATGGACCTGCTCCCGGAGCGGCCGGAGGCGACCATCCTCGTCCCCGGGCGCGACCGCCGGTACCCCGCCCGGACCGGGCCCGCCTCCCGGGAGTTCGACACGGACCTGAACGGGATGCGCATCCGTTTCGAGGTCCGGAACCCGGACGGAGTCCTGATCCCGGGCATGCTGGTGGATGTGGATGTGCCGGTGCGCACCCCCGAGACGATCTCCGTGCCGGTGGGCGCCGTGGTCGACACCGGCCGCACCCGCGCCGTCTACGTCGATCAGGGGGAGGGGCGCTTCGAGCGCCGGGAAGTCCATACCGGCGGGGCTCTCGGCGGCCGCGTGCAGATCGTCCACGGGCTGGAGCCGGGCGAACGGGTGGTGGTCTCCGGGAACTTCCTGCTCGATTCCGAGAGCCGCATGCGCACCGCCGGGGGCGACGCCGCGCCGGCGGAGCACGTGGACCCCGTATGCGGCATGACCGTGGACGAGGGGGAGGCCCGGGCCGCGGGCCTCGTCAGCGAGCGGGACGGCATGGAGTTTTTCTTCTGCCACGAGGGCTGCAAGGAGCGCTTCGAGGCCGATCCCGAGGCGTTCCTCGCCAAGGCGACGGCGCGGGACTGACGGGCCGCCAACGTGATCGAACGCGTCGTCGATTTCTCCATCCGCAACAAGGCGGTGGTCCTGGCCGCCACCGCGGCGCTCGTCCTGGCCGGCCTGTGGTCCATGGACCACATGCGCCTGGATGCCATCCCGGACCTCTCCGACACCCAGGTCATCGTCTACTCCCGCTGGGACCGCAGCCCGGACCTGGTGGAGGACCAGGTCACCTACCCCATCGTGACCGCCATGCAGGGCGCGCCGGGGGTCCGTGCCGTGCGCGGCATCTCGGACTTCGGCAACTCGTTCGTCTACGTCATCTTCGAGGACGGCACCGACCTCTACTGGGCGCGCTCCCGCGTGCAGGAGTATCTGTCCACCGCGCTGTCGGATCTGCCGGAGGACTGCGACACGCGACTCGGTCCCGACGCCACCGGTCTGGGCTGGCTCTTCCAGTACGCCCTGATCGACGAGGGGGGTCGCTTCGACCTGTCGGAGCTCCGGGATCTGCAGGAGAACTACCTGCGCTACCACCTGAGGGCCGTTCCGGGTGTCGCCGAGGTGGCCACCGTCGGCGGCTTCCGTCGCGAGTACCAGGTGGAGGTGGACCCGAACCGCCTGCTGGCCTACGACCTCTCCATCGGGGCGGTGGTGGACGCGATCCGCGCCGGCAACGCCGAGACCGGCGCCCGGCTGATCGAGCGGGGCTCCACCGAGTACATGGTCCGCCTCCAGGGCTACGCCCGCTCGGTGCCGGAGATCGAGGCCATGGTCGTCGGCGCGACGGCGGCCGGCCAGCCGCTGCGTGTCCGCGACGTCGCCCGGGTGACGCTAGGGCCGGGGCCCCGCCGGGGCGTCGCCGACCTGGACGGCCAGGGGGATGTGGTCGCCGGGATCGTCGTCATGCGTCACGGCCAGAACGCGCTGGACGTGATCGAGGGCGTCCGCGCCCGGATGGCCGAGCTGGAGCGCGGTCTTCCCGATGGGGTCCGCATCGTCACGGTCTACGACCGGTCGGAGCTGGTCCACCGGGCCATCGGCACGCTGCGCGGCGCCATCCTGGAGATCATCCTCACCACGTCGATCGTCATCCTGCTGCTGCTGCGCCACGGGCCCAGCGCGATGATCCCGATCCTGACCATCCCCATCGCGGTGATCATCTCGTTCGTTCCCTTCCGCGGCCTCGGCCTGACCGCCAACATCATGTCGCTGGGAGGCATCGCCATCGCCATCGGCGCCCTGGCCGACGCCGCCATCGTGGTGGTGGAGCAGACCCACAAGAAGCTGGAGCAGTGGAACGCCCGGGGCCGCCCCGGCAGCCCTCTGGAGCCCATCCGGGAGGCGATCCTGGAGGTCGCCGGGCCGAGCTTCTTCTCGCTGCTGATCCTGGCCACGGCCTTCCTGCCGGTAATGACCCTGGAGGCCGAGGAGGGCCGGCTCTTCCGGCCCCTCGCCTACACCAAGACCCTCGCCACCATCGTGGCGGCCCTGCTGGCGGTGACCCTCGACCCCGCGCTGCGGGCGCTGCTGACCCGCGTGGAGCCGTTCACGTTCCGCCCGCGCTGGCTGGCATCCGCGGCCTCGGCGGTGCTCGTCGGCCGCATCCGTCCCGAACGATCGCACTGGCTCATGCGTCCCCTGGTGCGCCTCTACGAGCCGGCGCTGGACTGGGTGCTGCGGCACCGGCTGCTCGCGCTGGCGGCCCCCCTGCTGCTGATGCTCCTGACGGTGCCGGTGTTCCTCGCGCTGGGGACCGAGTTCATGCCGCCGCTGGACGAGGGGACGCTGTTCTACATGCCGACCACCATGCCCGGCATCTCCATCACCGAGGCCCAGCGCCTGCTACAGGTCACCGACCGGGTGATCGGGAGCTTCCCGGAGGTGAAGCGGGTCCTGGGAAAGGCGGGGCGCGCCGACACCGCCACCGATCCCGCCCCGCTGTCGATGCTCGAGACCGTGATCGAGCTACACCCGCCCTCGATGTGGCGCGGTGCCCCCACGTGGTACTCCTCATGGGCACCTGGCTGGCTCAAGCCGGCGCTGCGGCGGATCACACCGGACCACATCTCCCAGGAGGACCTTGTGCGGGAGATGAACGAGGCCCTTCGCCTCCCGGGACTCTCGAACGCCTGGACCATGCCGATCAAGGCGCGGGTGGACATGCTGAGCACCGGAATCCGCACGCCGCTGGGGCTGAAGATCTCCGGCGCCGACCCGGCGGTCATCGAGTCGGTCGCCGTCCGGGCCGAGGGGCTCCTGCGGGAGGTCCCCGGGACCCGCACCGTATTCGCGGAACGCACCACCGGCGGCTACTTCCTGGACATCCGCTTCCGGCGCGACGACCTGTTCCGCTACGGCCTGACCATGGCCCGCGCGCAGCAGGTCGCCGCCACCGCCATCGGCGGCAAGGTGGCCACGCGCACGGTGGAGGGGCGTGGGCGCTACGCCGTCCGGGTGCGTTACCCCGCCGACTTCCGGACCGACGTGGAATCGGTCCGCCGGATCCTCGTGGCGGCGGACCGCGACGGGCTCCAGATCCCGCTGGGTCGCGTGGCGGACGTGGAGCTGACCTCCGGGCCCGGGATGCTCCGGGACGAGGATGGCCTGCTGACCGGCTATGTCTTCGTGGATCTGGCCGATCGCGACCCCGGCCGCTACGTGCGCGACGCGGAGAGCCTCCTGCAGGAATCGCTGGAGCTGCCTGCAGGCTATGCCTACGCCTGGAGTGGCCAGTACGAGGCGATCCGGCGCATGTACCGCAAGCTGGCGATCGTGCTGCCGGTGACGTTGCTGCTGATCGTGCTGCTGCTCTACCTGAACACGCGGTCGATGGTGAAAACCTGCATCGTGCTCCTCGCCGTGCCGTTCTCCGCCATCGGCGCCGTCTGGCTGCTCTGGGCCCTGGACTACAACCTGAGCGTCGCGGTCTGGGTAGGCCTCATCGCGCTGCTGGGGGTGGATGCCGAGACCGGCGTGTTCATGCTGCTCTACCTGGACCTGTCCTACGATCGGGCGGCTCGCGAGGGGCGGCTCCGGGATCGCTCCGACCTGGTCGCGGCCATCCGCGAGGGCGCCGCGCAGCGGCTGCGCCCCAAGTTCATGACGGTGGCGACGACCTTCATCGGCCTGGTGCCGATCCTGCTGACCACAGGCGCCGGATCCGACGTCATGAAGCGGATCGCCGCGCCGATGATCGGCGGCATTCTCACCTCGTTCCTGCTGGAGTTGCTGGTGTATCCGGTGGTCTACGATCTGTGGCGTGGGCGCCGCCTGTCGCGGCTGGATCCGAACTGAGCCGGGAGTTCGTGGAGGCTCGACGGCCCCACCGGGTCCGGTCGATGGCAGACCTCGGGCGCCAACCTCCTCGCAAACGGCGCGCGGGCCGCGGAGTTTTTCAGCAGCCTGTCAACCCACATCATTCATGAGGGGTCGGTTGACCGGTCTCGATTCGGGTGCCAGTCCGGAAGACCTGCGGAGATCGACGAAGAACGAGAGGCTGCAGGATGTCAGAGGCGCCTCGGGAATGGCCGACCGCCGCAGGCGGGTGAGGGACCCCTCAAGGCCGGCCAACGCAGGTCGAGCGTTCCCGAGGAGTCTCTGGGGCCTGCCCCTCATGAATCATGCGGGTCAAGGACAGCCGCCGATCGCCTGCGGCTTGCAGGCGACCGCGGCGGGCGACCGCTCCCCGAAGCTGGACCGGCCGTACGAGCCCTCGTTTCCGGAGTTCTGGGGCACGACCAGCCAGAAGCTGTCCATGGGCAGGCTCTCGATGAGCCAGGACGTGCCGTATCCGGTGGAGCAGGTGAGGATGCTCAGGTTGCTCCAGTCCCCGAGGGAGCCGTAGTAGACGCCGAAGTCCTGACCGGGCACGCTGGCGGCGTTGCAGGGCTCGCCCCAGCTCAGCGACACGCTCCCCTGATCCACCCCGCCCCCCTCCCCCCGGATCATCCAGGTGCCGTTGGGGAACGGCCCGTAGCCCGCCGGCGAGGTGTCATCCCCTTGCACCCACGAGTCGCCGCTCGAGGTGGAGCTGTAATCCATGATGTAGGTCGTGCCGGCGTCGGCCTCCAGGTCGTGGAAGCCGATGTAGTAGTCGCCGGTGGTGATGGTCACCGGCGCCGCAAGGTCGTACCCGTTCCAGGTTCCCCCGCCGACCGTCTGCACGGTCGTGTCCTCCGTGTGGGCGAGCACCGCGCCGGCGGGAGTGCCGCTCCCGGAGGGGTCGGTGTAGACGAGCACACGTACCGGACGTCCCGGCGCGACCGTCGAGGTGTTCCCCATCTGCACCTCCACACGGTCCAGCTTGAAGGGGTAGCAGGTGGGCGTGAACCGCTTGATCCACGCCGCCCGGGTCGCTCCGGTGTACCCGACGGAGGCGCTCGCGCTGCCGGGATCGGCCCGCAGCGCCTCGGTGGCGCAGACGGAGGCGTACTCCACCGTCATGGCGCTCCCCGGATCCGGCCCCACGCTGCCGGGCAGGCCGGCGACGTCCATGCACGCGGGATAGGCGGCCTCGGCGGCGGGCCTCAGCCTCTCGTCCAGCGCCCGCGGGTGGAACGAGGCGGTCTTCGCGCTGCAGTAGGACATGATCGTCCCGGTGGTCGGGACCTCCGTCCCCGCGTAGCAGCCGGACTCGCCCGCGTAGCACTGATCCAGCTCCGGCTGGTAGCAGTGGCTGTGCGGGCTGGAGAAGTTGTGGCCGAGCTCGTGGGCGACGAGCTTCCGCTCCCAGGAGCCGCCGGTCCCCGACAGCAGGGAAACGCCGAGATCCCGGCTGTTCGCGTTGGGCGGCACGCCGTCGCACAGGACGTTCAGGTACGCCCGCCCGGATCCCCCCGAGGGGTAGGTCCCGAACAGGTGCACGGCGGTGCGGAAGACCTGCATGAGGTCCGGATCGCTGTTCCAGCGGTCCACCATCTCCGCCAGGATCGTCGCGGTGCTGTTCGATTCGCCGGAGTAACCGTCGGGCTCGACGGTGTGCATCAGCATCCAGGGCACCTGGATCTGGACGTTGAGGTCGTTCTCGTAGATGGCGGCGACCTGTGCCATGAGGTTCAGCGTGTACGCCTCGGCGTTGGCCACCCCTCCGTGGTGCTCGACCCACTCGACGGTGCCCTCCACCGCGATCCGGGCCACGAGCACGGTGCTCCCGTCGATCCCCGACTCGGGGAGGCCGAAGCTCTCCGTGCCACCGAACGGGTCAGGGGTCGCCAGGCCGCCGGACTCCGGCAGGGTCTCGCCGTCGCAGGCGCCCGGAGGCTCCGCCTCCGCCGCGTCGTCCCGCACCGTGATCCGTCCGTCCGGGCCCTCGGTCCCACGGAAGGCGGGCGGCCCGAACGTGTACTCGGATCCCGCGGTGCGCACGAACCCCGCCACGTGTCCCCCCACAAGGTTGAGGGAGACCAGGCTGTCGGGCTCCCCCGCCACCCGGCCCCGGAAGGCGCGCATCGCCGGCCGTGCCCGTTCCTGCAGGCCGTCCGGCCCGCTGACCAGGAAACGGGTCCCGCCGGGAACGAGGTCCGCGGCGACGAGTTCCAGGTCGACCCAGCGACCGTCGGGGAGCGGGAACTGGCGGATGCGGACGTCCCCGGCCCGGCCGAGCCGGCGCACGGCCTCCGGGTCGGGGCGGAACGCCACCGAGCTTTCCCGCCAGTCCGGCTGCCGGACCGCGAGCAGGATCTCCTCCGCCAATGGCGGGACCGCTGCGGCGGGCGACGCCAGCAGTAGGAGAAGCGCCGTCAGCAACCCGCGAGGTCCCAGGCCGGACGACCCTGGGCCGGCTTCCAGGGATGACGCACCGGGTACGGATGTGCGTCGCTTCGCCGGGACGAGGAACTGCCGTCGGGCTCTCATGCCCCCGGCGGCTGCAACGGGGATGCCATCGTGCCACGGGGGTCGAATCCCGGGTACGGCCCCTGCAGCCAATCGACTT
The DNA here is from genome assembly GCA_050115015.1 of Acidobacteriota bacterium. GTDB lineage: Bacteria > Acidobacteriota > Polarisedimenticolia > CBDVAL01 > CBDVAL01 > JASFRI01. Next base: position 1,286 of record JASFRI010000113.1, on the reverse strand, counting down.
GTGAAGACGCACGGGCGGATCCGGATCCCGACAGGTCAGCCCGCTGACGGGGTCGACACGACGGGACTGCCCCGTGATGTCAGGGGGGTGCCGACGCAGATCGCTTTCCGGTCACCCGGGAGGCGTCCCCGGTCCGCCCGGTAACGCCGCGCGGAGCCGCGGTCCGGCTTCGCGTCCTCGCCCGGCGCGGCCGTAGCACGAGAACCAGATGCCCGAGCCCGTTCCACCTACCCCCAGGCGGGGGCCTCCAGCGCCTCGGTCAGGGCCGCCTCGCCTCCCTCGAGGATCGGCTCGCCGTGGGACGGGAGCAGGATCGCCGGGTGCAGCGAGACGAGGCGCCGCAGGGACGGGCGGAACCTCGCCGCGTAGGCCGCCTGCGACTCGGAGTCCTCCGCCGCCCAGGAGGCCGGAGCGACCCGGGCGCGCCCCTCCCCCGCGCCGAGCACCGCGTCGGCGAAGACCAGGGCCTCGTGGCCGGGGAGCAGGAACGCCGTCTCACCCCCGTCGAGGCCCTCGATGGCACGGGCCTTCACGCCGCCGGGCAGGACCGCGCCGTCGTGGAACCGGTGCGTGGGGGTGCACGCGATCTTCCCTTCGGCCGCCGCCGGGGCGTGGATGCTCGCGCCGAAGTCGTCCATGTAGCGCCGGCGGACGACGTCCGCGTGGCGGCCATGATGTCCGTTCGCCACCAGCACCGCCACGGGCCGACCGAGGCGCCGGACGTCGCGATCCAGTGCGGTCCAGAACTTCTCGGCCTCCGGCGTACCCTCCGGCGGGGCGAGCGGGTCCACGAGCACCACCCCATCCGGTGCCTCGAAGTAGATGCACCCGACCATTCGATCCCAGCCCCCCGGTCCGCCCCGTTCCGGGGTCCAGCCGGGATGGGGCGCGGTCCAGCGCCACAGGCCCTCGGCGATCTGCTGCACGTTCATGACAGCCTCCCGGCGCCGGCCCGGTCACGGATCGGCGCGTCACGTTACTGCGTTTCGGGACGGACGGCGTCGCAGGGGCTTGGAGGGCCGCACCGGCGGATCGCCATCACGGCAACGTCGTCCTCCAGATGCGATCCGCCGGTGAAGCCGCGCAGATCCTCGGCAAGGGCCTCCAGCGCGGCGTCGGGCTCGAGCCCCCGGATCGATCCCGCCAGCGACGGGAGCCGTACGGGACCATAGGCCTCCCTGGCTCCGTTGCGGGCCTCGGAGACCCCGTCGGTGTAGAGCAGGAGCAGATCCCCGGCCCCGAGATCGAGGCGGATCGACTCGAAGGTGGCCTCGCAGAACAGTCCC
>JASFRI010000112.1:0-11201 GCA_050115015.1 Acidobacteriota bacterium | reverse complement strand
CGCGTGGAGACGGGGCAGCAGCTCGGGCACTACCGGATCGCCGGCAAGCTGGGGGCCGGCGGGATGGGAGAGGTCTGGTCGGCGGAGGACACGAAGCTGGGGTGCCAGGTTGCCATCAAGGTGCTGCCGCCCGGGATGGCGGACGACCCGGAACGCCTGGCGCGGTTCGAGCGCGAGGCCCGCTCCCTGGCCCAGCTGAACCACGCGAACATCGCCGCCATCTACGGCCTGGAGGAGCATGCCGGGACGCACTTCCTGGTCCTGGAGCTGGTCCCCGGGGAGACCCTGGCCGAGCGCATCGAGCGCGGGCCGGTCCCGCCGCGCGAGGCGCTGGGCCTGGCGCGGCAGATCGCCGACGGACTGGCGGCGGCACACGCCGCCGGCATCCTGCACCGGGACCTGAAGCCCGCCAACGTGAAGGTCACCCCCGACGGCAAGGTGAAAGTGCTGGACTTCGGCCTCGCCAAGCCGTTCCAGCCCGACCCCGCCGTCTCCGGTGCGGACGCCAGCCTGTCGCCGACGGTGACCTTCGCCGGCGCCACGCAGGCGGGGGTCCTGCTGGGCACCGCGGCCTACATGGCGCCGGAGCAAGCCCGCGGCCACGCGCTGGACCGCCGTGCGGACATCTGGGCGCTGGGCGTCATCCTGTTCGAGATGCTCACCGGGAAGCGGATGTTCTCCGGCGGCACCGTGTCGGACACGCTGGCCTCGGTCCTCAAGGAGGAGCCACGCTGGGACGCGTTGCCGGTCGGAGTGTCCGCTGCCGCGCGGCGGCTGCTCCGCCGCACGCTGGCGAAGGACCCGGCGCGCCGCCTGCACGACGTCGGCGACGTGGTCCTCGAGATCGACGACGCGCTGGTGGAGCCCGAGGACGACGACGCCCTGGCAGCGCCGCCGGCCCGGCGTCGCCTGGCGTCGCTGGCCGGCTGGCTGCTGTTCGTCGCGTCCGCGATCGCCATCGTCGTTCTCGCCGTGCGACCCGGGGCAGCGCCGTCCCGCCCTCCGGTCCATGCGGCCATCCCCTCCCCGCCGGGGACCACCTAGAGCCTCCTGAGCCGACAACCGGGCCCGCCGGCGCTCTCCGCCGACGGCCGGGCGCTGGCGTTCTCCACCCGGGACGAGGCACGGAAGGTCCAGCTATGGGTGCGACGGCTCGACGCGGCGTCGGCCATCCCGCTTCCCGGCACCGACGATGCCAGCTATCCCTTCTGGTCTCCCGACGGGAAGAACATCGGGTTCTTCGCCGAGGGGAAGCTGAAGCGGATCGACCTGGAGGGCCGCGCCGTGCTCGCCATCGCCGATGCCCCTTTCGGGAAGGGGGGAAGCTGGGGAACGGACGGCCGCATCCTGTTCGCACCGACCTACGGCGGCCCGCTGCAGGTCGTCCCGGCTGTTCCGGAGCCGCTCGCCGCGGCCCGTCCCCCGACGAGCCCGGCCCGCCGCAGCGCACCGGGAGGCGACGGTAACCGGTCCAGCTCGCAGGGCCCGGCGGAGACCCACAAGCACCTGAACGGTAAGACCTTGCGGGTCGAGGCGGCGGCTCCCCCCGGGCCGAGCAACAGGCTGCGCACCACCATGGAAAAAAGGCGCCGCCGGGGGTTGCGCACACGGGGATCCCACGGTATTTTCCGACTTCAGAGTCGTTTATCTTTAAACGTATCGGAGGTGGCGGCTTGTTCAAGAAGACCAGCCAGTACGCCCTCCAGGTGGTGCTGCACCTCGCGGCCCAGGAGACGCCGGACACCTACGTCACGGTCCGCCGGCTCGCGGAGCGCTGCGGGGTGCCCTACCACTTTCTCGGGAAGATCTGCCACCGGCTGACCCGTGCAGGCCTCCTGCACTCCTACAAGGGGCCGAATGGCGGCGTGGCGCTGGCCCGGCCCTCCGCCGAGGTGACGCTGCTGGAGGTGGTCGACGCCACGGACGGACGGGAGGCCTTCGAGCAGTGCGTGCTCGGCCTGGACCCCTGCCACGCCGACCTGCCCTGTCCGATGCACGCCGAGTGGGAGGGCATCCGGGACCGCATCGTCGAGATGCTCTCCTCGCGCACCCTCGGGGAGCTGGTGGAGGAACTGGCCCGGGGCGAGACGACGCTGGAGAAGGAGATCCGCATCGCGTCGGGAGGGGTCCGGCCGGCCCCCTGACGACGCAGGAGGGAGGGAGAGGGACATGGGCAACGGAACCGGAAGGCCGATCCGCACGGGCTGGACATCCCGCCTGGCGAGGCTCAGCCTCTTCGTGCTGCTGTTCGAGGCGGTCACCGGGCTGGCGGTCACCTTCGGACCGTTCCATCCGGCGGTGGAGTGGGGGCTGCTGGTCCACACCCTGGTGGGAATCCTGACGCTGATCCCCCTGGCCTGGTACACCTGGATCCACTGGGATGACTACCGTGGTCACGCCATGAGCCACGTGGCGCTCCTGGGCTACGTGGCCGGGGTCGCCCTGCTCGTCTGTGCCGTGTCGGGGCTCGTGGTCACCGCCCAGGGGCTTGCCGGAACCCGGATGTCGGCCGCCTGGCGCTGGGCCCACCTGATCTCCACGTTCGTGATCCTGGCCACGGTCCTCCCCCACCTCCTGATCGCTCTTGCCTGGTCGCTTCGACGGGCGGGCACCGCGGGCATCGGGGCCACGCTCCGGCAGCCGGCGGTCCTCACGGTGGCCGCTCTCGCAGCGGTCGGCGCCCTGGCGGTCGTCTATCCCGGGATCGACTACGTCAACGAGTTTCCGGAGGACTATACCTTCCCCTACGGCGACGACCGCCCCTTCGCCCCGAGCCTGGCGCGGACCGACACCGGCGGCGCCTTCGACCCCCGGTCCCTGTCGGGGTCGGAGAGCTGCGGGACCGCCGGCTGCCACGAGCAGATCCTGGCGGAGTGGAAGCCGAGCGCTCACCGCTACGCGGCGATGGACCTGGCGTTCCAGAAGGTGCAGAGCGTCATGGCCGAGCAGAACGGCCCCGAATCCACCCGTTACTGTGGCGGCTGCCACGACCCGATCTCGCTCTTCTCGGGAACGAAGAACATCTTCATCGAGGATCTCACCGGTCTCCAGGGGTTCCGGGAGGGGGTCTCCTGTCTCGCCTGTCACGCCATCCGCGAGACCGACATCCAGGGGAACGCCAACTACACCGTCACCCAGCCGCCGGAGTACCTGTGGCAGTGGGCCGACCAGGGGCCCCGCCGCGTGGCCCGGGACTTCCTGATCCGCACCTACCCCCACGAGCACAACCGGCTGAGCAAGCGCGCCTACAAGACGCCGCAGTACTGCGCCGCCTGCCACAAGCAGTTCATCGATCAGGAGGTGAACCGCGTGGGCTGGGTGCAGCTCCAGAACCAGTACGACAACTGGGCCGCAAGCCACTGGAACCACGAGGGCGATCCGACGAAGACGGTCGAGTGCCGCGAGTGCCACATGCCCCTGGTGCCGTCGACGGATCCCGCCGCCGGGGATCCCGCGGACTACAACCGGAGCGCGGGTGACGGCCGCCACCGCAGCCACCGCTTCATCGCGGGGAACAACATGATGCCCGCCCTGCTGGAGCTGGAGGGCTGGGAGGACCACGTGGCGCTGACGGAACGCTGGCTGCGCGGCGAGGTATCGATCCCCGAGATCGAGGACAAGTGGGCGCGGGGACCGATCGTCCTTCTGAGCGTCGAGGCCCCTGCGACCGTCGCACCCGACGAGCCGATCAAGGCCCGCGTCGTCCTCACCTCCAACAAGGTCGGTCACGACTTCCCGACGGGGCCGCTGGACATCATCCAGAGCTGGGTCGAGATCCGCGTGATCGACGACCAGGGGGACGTGGTGTTCACCTCGGGGACCCGGGACGAGAAGAACTTCATCGAGCCGGGGTCCTTCCTGTTCAAGGTGGAGCCGGTGGACCAGTACGGGAACCTGATCGATCGGCACAACCTCTGGGAGATGGTGGGCGTCCGCTTCCGGCGGGCGCTGTTCCCGGGCTACTCCGATACCGTCGAGTACTCCCTCGGCTGTCCCTCGGATCTGCAGCCCGCCGGGGAGGCGGGCGCCGCCGCTCACACCGGTCGATCGGAGCGGTCGCTCGAGATCCCGGAGATCCCCTCCCCGGGGACCTACCGGATCGAGGCGCGTCTGAACTACCGCAAGGTGGATCAGTACCTGCTGAACTTCCTGTTCGGCGAGGAGGCGGGGCTCACGGCGCCGGTGGTCGAGGTGACGCAGGACACCGCGGTGGTCCAGGTGGTACCGGCCGGCGCCACCCGGGCGGACGCCGGCAGCGACGGACCGCCCATCGGGGGATGAGGTGACGGCGCCTTCCGCCCGCAGGCCCGCGGGGCGCCGGCGACGCCGCCTCTACTGGACGGCGGGGATCCTGGCCGCGGCGACCGTCGCCGGCGCCGCCGGCGGTGTCGTGGCCTGGCGCGTCACCCGGCCCGAGGTCTACGTGCCGGGCGAGGAGCATGAGGCCATCACCCGCCGCCTGGACCGCGGCATCCCCGCGGCGGCTCCGGAGCCGCGCCTGGTGGACGTGACCTCCGAGGCGGGCCTCGGGGGATTCCGCGCCTTCGCCGGCCGGCGCACCTCCCAGCTCCCCGAGGACATGGGGTCCGGCGCGGCCTGGGGCGACTTCGACCGGGACGGCGACGACGACCTGTTCCTGGTGAGCGCCGGCGGCCCCCTGGACGCCCCGGACGACCGGCTCGCGCCGCCGCTGCTGTTCGAGAACCGCGGCGACGGCACGTTCGCTCCCGCCGCCGGCTTTCCGGACCTCCGCATCCGGGGCATGGGCGCCGCGTGGGGCGACGTCGACGGGGACGGCTGGCCGGACCTGGCGGTGAGCGGCTATCGGGAGCTACGCCTGTTCCGCAACCGCCAGGGGCGCTTCGAGGAGGACGACGCCTTCCCGGCGCTCGACGGCTACTGGGCCGGCCTGTCCTGGTCCGACTTCGACCGGGATGGCGATCTCGACCTCTACGTCTGCGGCTACGTCCGCTTCGTGGAGAACGAGGGGAACACGAGCCGGACGGCGCAGTTCGGCCAGATGGTCCCCTACACCCTGAACCCGTCCTCCTACGAGCCGGAGCGCAACCTGCTGCTGCGCAACGACGGCGCCGGGGGGTTCGAGGACGTGGCGGAGGCGCTCGGTGTGGCCAACCCCACCGGCCGCAGCCTGAGCGCCCTGTGGCACGACCTCGACGACGACGGATGGCCGGACCTCTACGTCGCCAACGACATCTCGGACAACGCGCTGTTCTGGAACCGGGGCGGCCGGTTCGAGGACGTGGGCCTCGCCGCCTGGGTGGCGGACTACCGCGGCGCCATGGGGCTGGCCGCGGGAGACATCGGCCGGGACGGGGATGACGATCTCTTCGTCAGCCACTGGATCGCGCAGGAGAACGCGCTCTACGAGTCGCTGGCCCGGGAGCTGGAGGCGGACCCCGCCGCTCCGGAAGGGGCGCCGCCCCGATTCATGGACGTCGCCGACCAGGTCGGGCTGGGGCAGTCCGCGCTGCGGCAGGTGGGGTGGGGCGCCGCCCTCGTCGACCTCGACGCCGACGGATGGCTCGACCTGGCGGTGGCGAACGGCAGCACCTTCGAGACCGAGGAGCCGCCCCGTCAGCTGCGCCCGATGCGGTCGTTCCTGTTCTGGAGCGAGGGTGGGAGGCACTTCCACGATCTGGCGCCGGAGGCGCCGGCGCTGGCGGATCTCCACGTCAGCCGGGGTCTGGCGGCGTCGGACTACGACCTCGACGGCGATGTCGATCTCCTCATCGTGGACCTGGACGCCGGGGTCAGGCTGCTGCGGAACGAGATGCCGCAGGGCGGCTGGGTCGAGCTGATCCTGGTCCGGCCCCCCGGCGACGGCGGGCGCACGCCGCCGGTCACCGGCGCGAGGGTCGTCGCCCGCGTCGGAGACGTGGTGCTCCGAAGGACCGTGAGCAGCGCGTCCTATCTCTCCCAGCACAGCGAGGTCGTGCACCTCGGGCTCGGCGCGGCGGCGGGGGTCGACGAGCTTCAGGTGCGCTGGTCCGGCGGGGGCACGGATACCTGGTCGGACCTCGAGGCCAAGGCACTCTGGGAGCTGACCGAGGGGCGGGCCACGCCCCGCCGGATCGAACCCGCCCCCACCGATGCTCCTGCGGACGCGGCGTCCGAGGCGGCCCGCCGGCAGCGCGTGGCGGAGTTCTGGCGGCTGCAACGCGCCGCCATGGACACGATGAAGGAACGAGGGGACTTCAGCGGCGCGGCGGGCCTCTTCCGCCGGGCGCTGGAGCTGGACCCGGACCACGAGGACTCGCTCTACTACCTCGGCAACTGCCTCGCCGAGACGGAGGACCTCGACGGCGCATTCGCCGCACTGGAGCGCCTGGTGGCGATCAACCCGCAGAGCCATCGGGGCCACAAGCGGCTGGGCACCCTGCGCGCCGCGACCGCGACGTCCCGCGCGGACCTCGACGCGGCGGCCGCCTCGCTGGAGCGCGCCCTGGCCCTCAACCCGGAGGCCACCGGGGCGCTACAGGCCCTCGGCGAGGTGGACCTGCTCCGTGGCGACACCGTCTCGGCCGCCCGCCGCTTCGACCTCGTCCGGCAGGCGAACCCCTCGGCGACCAACGCCACCTTCCTGCGGGCCTACATCGCCTGGCGCGACGGCGACGGGGAGCTTTCCCGCCGCCTGCTGACCCTGGCCCGCGGCGACGGCGAGGCCTGGAAGCCCGCCGAGGGAGTCGCCGAGGGCGAGACCCGCCGGCGCATGCACACCGACGTCACCCCCCTCCAGCACTACCTCACCGCCTGGGACGGCTCCACCGACCCCGCCACGGCCTTCGCCTCTCTCGGGTCGGACCTCGGCAGATGATCGAGGGAGAGCGATCGTTTACCCGGAGCTCCGGCCCCCTCGACCGCCGGGCGGCGCCGAGGGGCGCAGCACCCCGACCAGCGCCTCCGGCCAGAGCGGCAGCGGCTCCGGAAGGCTTGCGTTCGCCTGTCGCGCCGCCCGGTTGTAGGCGGGCAGCAGCTCTCGGGTGTCGCAGAACGCCTGGAGCAGCGCGTCGCGCCCCAGCTGCTGCTCGATGGTGACCGCCATCTTCCAGCCGACGGTGTACCAGGGTCCCTGCTCGCCGTAGAAGGACCGGAACGTCGCATCCCGCTCCTCCCCCGCGAGGCTGCCGTCCAGCGAGCCCTCGAGAAACTCCCGCACCCGATGGAAGTCGCGGTCGAAGGCCGCCATGTCCCGATCCCACCGGGCTCGCTCGTCCGCATCGCTCACCGCGTGGGGATGGACCGAGGGCCCGCCCGCCGCCGCCAGCATCGCGAAGCCCTCGCCGAACGCCCCGAGGCGCTGCACGACCCAGGAGACCTTCCCCGGCAGCGCCTCGATCTCCCGTTCCACCGCAGGAGAGGGACAGTTACCGCCGAACCCGATGTGGTGCAGCTCGTGGGCCAGCGTGTTCTCGAGCTTCACGGCGCTGACCTCGGAATCCAGGTAGAGGAAGATCGCCGGATCCGTGTCGATCTCGAACACGAAGGAGTTCGTCCGCGACGGCGGTTCCGGCGGCTCGCGTCTCGAGGATCGCGAGGACGGCCTCCGCCTCGGAGGGATCGAAAACCAGGTCGGCACGCTCCGCCGCGGACGGAAGGGTGTGGACGGCCAGACAGCAAAACAGCGCGATGATGCCCCGCGCACCGCACGCGGGCAACGGATCGCCCCCGCCAAAGGAACCGAGGGACCTTGCCAACCACGCAGGTCTCACAGGCAACGGTCCGCCGATCTACCCCTTCTTCTTGAACTGCAGGTTGATGCCCGCGAAGACCTGGAACTGCGCCTGGCCGGCACCTTTGTTGAGGGCAGTGAACTGCGGCTCCAGGAAGATATTGTAGACGATCCGGGGCGTGGCGAGCACCTTGCCGATGCCGAACCCGATCGGCACGTTGTACGTGCTGTTCTCGAGGTCGAAGACCCAGATCGGTGCGGATCGCAGGTAGGTTCCCTTCCCGATCTGGAAGATCCCGAACGGCTGCACCACCAGGACGTTCGTGTCCTCCCGGTCGCTGTCACCGGCGACGGAGGTCTGCCAGGTGACCAGGCCGCCCCACTGCACCTGGGACGAGCTCATGTCGAAATACACGGCCGCGGCGCCCAGCTGCCATTTTCCGGAGCCCAGGGCATCGTCGGTCGCGGTCGGCGCCGCGAGGAGCGGCCCGACGCCGTAGGTGCGCGGCGAACTCTCCTTCGAGAGCAGGTAGGCGGCGAAGGCGTTCAGGTCCCCCAGCCCCGACTGGTTCTGTCCGCCACCGACCGGGAAGTTGTTCAGGGGCAGCGAGGCCCGCAGCAACCAGCGGCCGAGCGGAAACACACCGCGAAGCCACGTCGTGTTCGCCGTGTCGTCGGGCAGCCCGGACAGGTCCGGCATGTAGTAGTTCTGGACGTTGAACGCGTTGAAGCTGGCCAGGGGATTGTTGGCCTGCTTGAGCTCGGCTTCCGAGGGGGCCTGTGCGACCGCCGGCCCGGCAACCAGCAAGAGGACCACCGCGATAAGGACTACCCTGGCGATCAGTCGATGCGTCATCGAGCACACCTCCGGGCGCGGGCTTAGAGTTCCGTGCGGTTTGCACGCTGGACCGCCGCGCCGAGGTCCCTCCGGCACGTCGGGAGGATAACCGATCACGTCCTCTGGCGGGGCGGGCCGGCTTTCGCTACGATCGCGCGGTTCCGCCGAGCACCGTTTCCGCGAGACCCCATGCGCGTCAATCCAATGCGCCTCTATCGCGAGGCCTATACCGGTCTTCCCCGTGCGGTCTGGACCTTCGCCGCCGTGGCCCTGGTGAACCGCGCCGGGACGATGGTGCTGCCGTTCCTGAGCCTCTACCTCACGGAGCACCTGGGCTACCCGACGGTCGTCGCCGGAACGGTCCTCGGCGCCTTCGGCGTCGGCTCCATCCTCGGGTCGGCACTGGGGGGATGGGCGACGGACCGGCACGGCGCGGCCCGGGTGATGGGCTGGAGCCTGTGGATGGGCGGGGCCGCCTTCCTGGTCATCCCGCTGCTGCGGTCGCCGTGGGCGGTTGGGGCCGGCGTGCTGACCGCCTCGATGCTGGGGGACGCCTTCCGGCCGGCGGCGATGACCGCGATCACGGATCACGCGCCGCCGGAGCTGCGAACCCGGGCACTGGCGCTCCTGCGCCTGGCGATGAACCTGGGCATGGCGGTGGGTCCCGCCGCCGGGGGGTTCCTGGCGACCCGGAACTACGGCCTGCTCTTCGCCGGCGATGCGGGGACCTGCTGGCTGGCGGCCCTGCTGCTCGCCTGGTGGGTCCGATCCCTGGCGCCGGTGCCATCGTCGGAGGACGGTGCGGTCGCGTCACCGGCGCGCTCCCCCTGGCGGGACGGGCCCTACGTCGCGTTCCTGGCCGGGGTGACGTTGTTCGGGCTGGCGTTCTTCCAGGTCATGGCGACCTTCCCCCTCTACCTGCGGGAGACCTATCGCCTGAGCGAACAGGCGATCGGGGGTCTCTTCACGCTGAACGCGCTGCTGATCGTGGCCCTGGAGATGCCGCTGGTGCGGCTGCTGGAGCGGCGGGACGGGGTCCTGGTGGCGGGGATCGGCGTGGCCACCGCGTGCCTCGGGTTCGGGATCCTCCCGCTGGGCTCGAGCCTCGGACTCGTCGTCCTGAGCACCGTGATCTGGACGACGGGCGAGATGCTCACCATCCCCTTCACCAGCGCGGTGGCCGGGGGCCGCACGGGCCCCGGGAGCCGCGGGCGCTATCTCGGCGCCTACTCGATGTCGTTCTCCCTGGCTTTCGTGCTGGCGCCACCGCTCGGGACCTGGGTCTATGCCTCTCTGGGAACGCGCACGCTCTGGTTCGGGGTCGCTGCGATCGGTCTGGCGCTCGGGGCCGGCTCGCCGATGCTCTCGCGGCTGCTACGCCGGCCCGCGCATTGAGGTCGCCGCGGCCCGGGTCAACCGCCGCTGGTCACCGCGGCGGCCTTCGCGGCCACCTTGCGCCGCAGCGACTCGCGGTGTACGTGCAGGCGGCCTCGCAGGGCGGGGTCCGAGGCGGCGAGCATCCGGGCGGCCAGGAGTCCGGCGTTCCGGGCGCCGTCCACGGCCACCGTCGCCACGGGGATGCCGGCCGGCATCTGGACGATCGACAGCAGCGAGTCCATGCCGTTCAGCTTCGTCGCCGCGACCGGCACGCCGATCACGGGGAGCACGGTGAGGGAGGCCACCATCCCGGGGAGGTGCGCCGCCCCGCCGGCCCCGGCGATGATCACGTCGATCCCTCGCTCCTCGGCGGTCGACGCGAACTCGAACATCCACTCCGGAGTGCGGTGTGCGGAGACCACGCTCACCTCGACGGTCACCTCCAGCTCCCGGAGCTGGTCCACCGCATCCTGCATGACCCGCAGGTCCGAATCGCTCCCCATGATCACCGCGACCTTGCTCATGCCGCCCTCCTCGCCTGCAGTCCCAGCAGGCCGCGCGCGTGCCGGGCCCGCTCCAGCGCGGCGACGGGATCCGGATCCAGCACCGTGATGTGCCCCATCTTGCGGCCCGGACGGACCCGTTCCTTGCCGTAGAGATGCAGCCGCGCCCCGGGAACGGCCAGCGCCGCCGAGAGCCCCGGCAGGCTGGGCGCACCTTCCGCGCCGTCGGGACCGACCAGGTTCACCATCGCCGCCGGGGAGACGAGCGAGGTGTGCCCCAGAGGCATCCCCATCACCGCCCGGACGTGCTGCTCGAACTGGCAGGTCACCGCCGCCTCGATGGTGACGTGGCCGGAGTTGTGGGGTCGCGGGGCGACCTCGTTGACCCACAGCCGGCCGCCGCGCTCGACGAACAGCTCCACGGCGAAGATGCCCACGCCCTCGAGGGCCGCCACCACTCGGGTGGCCAGGTGCCGGGCCCTTGCCGCGGTCACGCCGTCCACCCTCGCCGGGAAGAGCGCTCCCTCGATCAGATTGAGGGCCGGATCGAAGATCATCTCCACCGCCGGGTAGGTCCGCGTCGTGCCGTCGAGGCCCCGCGCCACCAGGACGGAGATCTCCGTCGCGATGGGCACCTTCTCCTCCAGGACCGAGGGAACCGGGAGGAACCCCGCGAAGTCCCCTTCGTCGTCGATGACGGCGACGCCACGGCCGTCGTATCCGCCGCGACGGGCCTTCTGGACCAGGGGCAGGCCGAAGCGAACGAGGCCTTCCGGTGAGGGCTCATCGAGGC
>JASFRI010000111.1:0-11215 GCA_050115015.1 Acidobacteriota bacterium | reverse complement strand
GGCCGGGCGGCCCGCGCCGGGCGGGGGGGCGCGGGCGCCCCCCCACGACCGTCGAACGCGGGACCAGCCGGCCGGCCCGTGTCCACCTCGACCCGGCAACGTCCTCCGGAGAGAGAACGGAATGCAAGCCTACGTGCAGCATGCGTTGACGGTGTTCATGGGCCTCTTCGCCATCATGAACCCCATCGCGAACACCCCGATCTTCCTCGGGCTCACGAAGGGTGACGATGCCGCCGTGAGGCGGGCGGTGGCGCGAAGGGCCCTGATCCTCGCGTTCCTGGTCATCCTGGTCTTCTGCGTCTCGGGCAGCTTCCTGTTCAAGATGTTCGGCATCGGACTGCCCGCCTTCCAGATCACGGGAGGGCTGCTGGTCCTGAGGATCGGGTTCAACATGCTCCAGGGGCAGTCCGACACGGCGCCGAAGGGCTCCGGGCCGGGGGGAGCGGAAAGCCGTGAGGGTGAGCTGGACAAGGCGATCTCACCGCTGGCGATGCCGCTGCTGGCGGGGCCCGGCACCATCGCGACGGCGATGAACTTCTCGACCGGCGACCCGACGAATGCGGGCACGACCCTGGCCGCGTTCGGCCTGCTCTGCGTCCTCACCTACTTCAGCTTCGTCTACGGGGCGCGGCTGGTCCGGTATCTCGGCCGGCACGGCATGGATCTGATCACCCGCCTCATGGGTCTCATCCTGGCGGTGATCGGCGTGCAGATGGTGATCGAGGGTGTCCGGGGCCTGGTCGTTGCCGGCTCCTGACGGATCGCGACGGAGGCCTCACCACGGGCTCGTGTGCACGAGGATCGAGCCGCCGCCGAGGGGCGAGTCGAAGCCGTTGTCGTAGACGTCGACCTCGGCACCACCGTCCTCGTACCAGATCCGGATACGGAAGGTGTCGGGCTGGTCGTCCCGTGCCCAGATCAGGAAGCGGTACGGATCCCCGTCGGGGGCGTTCGCCCCGTCGAGGACACCCTCTCCCTTGAAGCGTGCGGTGCCGTCGCCGGTCACCACCAGCCACTCGTAGGCGGTGGAGTGGAAGTTCAGGCCGCCGGCGTGGAACTGGAACTCGGTGTTGCCGTCGGGAACGGAGAGCCGGCGGCGGTAGCGCGCCACGAAGCCGAAGGTGGCCCGTCCGGCGAGATTCTCGTTCGGGTGGTAGGCACCGGCGGGGGAGTCGATCCAGCCGCCGCCGGTCACGAACCCGGCGTCGGGGTCGTAGACCACGAGAAGTGTGCAGGCCTCGTTGCTGACGTTGCCCGCGGCGTCGGTGCCGGTCACGCAGACGTCGTGGACGCCGGGCTCGTCGAAGGCCGGGAGTGTCGCTGCGACCGGCTCGGCAGGGCCGTCGAACCCGCCGTCGGCGGGGTCCATGGCGACGGGAGCGCCGTCGTCGACGGTGTAGGAAGCTCCGACGATGGCAGATCCACCGGAGGCGCCGTCGTCGATGACGGCAGTCAGGACGACGGGCGAGCCGGTGGGGGCCGGGTTCGGGTCGGCGAGGGGATCCGAGGCGGTCGGGGCCTCCGTGTCCTGGCCGACGGGGACCAGGATCGCCGGCCCGACGCGGTAGTCGTCGCCGGTGGGATCGCCCTGGGTGCATCCGGCTCCGATCTCCCCGGTGTCGCTCACGGCCGCGAAGCTGCAAACCGTCATGGAATCGACGAAGAGCTCCTGCTCCGCGTAGGGGTGCGTGCCGTCCCAAACGTAGGACAGCAGCGGCTCGCCGTCCTCGTAGTGGCCGCCGCCGACCACCCGACCGGATCCGTTGATCCACTGCGCGGCGCAATCGTACTGCGGGTTGCCGTTGATCTCGCCGCAGCGCAGCTCGATCGGCGCGGTGTCGGCATCGGGCCACAGCAGCCCGAACGTACCCTGGCCGGCGACATACGTCTCTCCGACGATCACGCCGTCATCGTTGATCGCCCTCGCGATGTCCCGTTCGCCCCCGCCCGGCAAGAGCGTCATCCCGTTCGCCTCGTCCCACACGAAACCGCGCGTCACCACCGGGTCCGTGTACGCGGTCAGGCGCGCGCCACCGACCACCTGACCGAGATCGTTGAGGGAGATCGGGTCGAACAGGAGGATCGATGGATCCGCGGTGACGATGGGGACCTGGGTGCCCTCACGCGGATCCCAGAGCAGGAAGCCCGTCTCGTCGAACATGAGAACCTCCCCCTCATCATTCAAGATCCGCGACCACGCCCGGGGCGAGAGGACTCCCGAATGCGGGGGATGCACCACGGCCCCGGTCTCGTCCGACCAGAAGATGACCTCGGTGACGCCGAATGTGCTCAGGTCCCTGCGCTCGCCGGCCAGGTCGCCCCGGTCGTTGACGCCGTACACGAAGACGGGTCCCGCCAGCTCCCCGATGATCTCCAGGGTATCGTCGGTCCGGTCCCACCGGTACGGCACCTTCCGGAAGAAATCCGTAGAGTCCGTGATCACTCCAGACACATAGCGCCCGTTGGAGCTCAGGAATGCCCAGGAGACGGCCTCGCCCCCCGACGGCAGCCAGGCGTTCGGCGCCTCCAGGCGCGCGCGATCCAGGAACTCCACCTCGTAGAGCGGCGGGGAGCCGATGGCCGGCAGGGTGGACATCCCGAGGAGCAGGAACGCAATCGAGTGCTTCAGGGACATGGGAACGACCTCCTCTCGTACGCCGCCACGCCGCGAGGACCGGGGGAATGCCCCTGGACGGCGATCGACGTGGTTGCACGGTTCACCCGGGATCACGACGAACGTCAAAAGATCCGCTCACGCCCGGCCCTGCCCCCACGCCGCGGTTCGCTGCCGGAGGGCGAGGCATGAGCCGGAAAGAGTCGGTCCGGGGAGGCCTCGCCATCCGCGCCGGCGGTGCAAGTCGCTTGATCACTGTTGTTTGGCTCGTTTCGCGGCGGGGCCCGCACCCGCCGGGTCACGCCACGAGGTAGGATCGCGGGGAACGGACTCGAGGAAACCGCACAGGGAGCGACGGATGGACGAGGCGCGCACCATCACCCGCCTGCTGGATCGCTGGCGCCAGGGGGACGAGAAGGCGTTCGACGAGCTGCTTCCGCTGGTCTACGAGGAGCTCCGGCGGGTCGCCGGCCGCCAGCGGCGGGGCGGCGAGACGCTGCGCCCCACCGCGCTGGTGCACGAGGCGTACATGCGTCTCAAGGGTCACGCGGGGCAGTTCGAGAACCGCATCCACTTCTTCGCGGCGGCGGCGACCACCATGCGCCGTTTGCTCGTGGATCACGCGCGCGCCCGGGGGCGCCTGAAGCGGGGCGGCGGGGCCGTGCAGGTGGAGCTGGACGAGGGGCTGATCGCCGGCCGGGATGCCACCGCCGAGGTGCTGGCACTCGATGAGGCCCTGGAGAAGCTCGCCGCCCTCGACCCGCGGAAGGCCCGCATCGTGGAGCTGCGGTTCTTCGCGGGGCTGAACTACGACGAGATCGCCGCGGCCGTCGGAAGCTCGCCCGCCACGGTTGGCCGCGACCTGCGGTTCGCGCGCGCCTGGCTCAAGAGCGAGCTGATGGAGCCCGGGCGCTGACCCGCTCGAACGCGCACGGCGTTCCATGGCGTCCGGGCGGTTTCCAGGGGCGGATAGCGGCACCAGCGGGCGGGCCGGGAAACCGGGCCCCGGCCGGCCGCCTGGCGGTGAGCGACACGACGCATCGTCGTCGTGATCCGGATCCAGGGCCTCGAGATCCGGCGGGGAGCCGGCGGACGGCTCGTGCAAACAGGAGCAGGGGATGAACACGGATCGCTGGGATCGACTGCAGGAGCTGTTCCACCAGGCGGTCGACCTCGTGGAGGAGGAGCGGGAGCGATTCGTCGAGGCGGCGTGCACCGACGATGCGGAGATGAAGAGCCGTCTCGCCGCCATGCTGACGGCCGAGAAGGCTCCGGCGGGCGGCACGCTCGAGGAGGCGATCGGGACGGCGGCGGATCAGCTCGCCGGCGGCCTGGCCCGGGGGGATCGGGTCGGTCCCTACCGTGTGGTCCGCGAGCTGGGCCGGGGAGGCATGGGAACCGTCTACCTGGCCGAGCGGATCCAGGGGGACTTCGAGCAGCGGGTGGCGCTCAAGGTGATGGGCGGCGTGATCGCCTCCCCCGGCGCGGTCGACCGGTTCCTCGCGGAACGCCGCATCCTGGCCCAGCTGAGCCACCCGAACATCGCACGGCTGCTGGACGGTGGGACCACGCCGCAGGGGTCGCCGTGGTTCGCCATGGAGCACGTCGACGGGGAGCGTATCGAGGCCTGGTGCGACGGACGCCGGCTGGCGGTGCGAGACCGGCTCGAGATCTTCCTGACCGTCTGCGATGCCGTCCGCTATGCCCACGGCCGGCTGATCGTGCACCGCGACCTCAAGCCGTCGAACATCCTCGTCACCGCCGATGGCTCGCCGAAGCTCCTCGACTTCGGCCTCGCCAAGCTGCTGGAGCCCGAGGCGCCGGGCCAGGTGATGACCCGCCACGGCGAGCTTCCGATGACTCCCGAGTATGCCAGCCCGGAGCAGGTCCGCGGCGAGCCGGTCACGACCGCCACGGACGTCTACCAGCTCGGGCTACTCCTCCACGAGCTGCTCACGGGCCGCCGCGCCCACCGGCTGTCCAGCCACGAGCCGCGGGAGATCGAGCGCGTCGTCTGCGACAGCGAGGTCTCGACGCCCAGTTCCGCCGTCCTCGGCGATCCGGGAGAGGGCGGCGCCTCGGCCGCCGCCGTGGCATCGGCCCGCCGGCTGTCCCCGGACGCCCTCCGGCGGCGGCTCCGCGGTGACCTCGATACCATCGTCCTGATGGCGATGCGCCGCGAGCCGGAGCGCCGCTACGCCTCCGTCGAGCAGCTCGCCGGGGACGTCCGGTGCCACCTCGACGGGCGCCCGGTGATCGCCCATCGCGATTCCCTCCTCTACCGTGCCCGGAAGCTCGTGGTCCGGCGTGCCGGACTGCTCTCGGCGGCAGCACTCGTGGCCGTGGTCCTTCTCGCCGGGCTGATCGGGACGACGGTCCAGGCGCGCCGGGCACGGCAGCAGGCGCGGCGGGCGGCCGAGGTGACGGAGTTCCTGACGATGCTCCTCGAGGATGCCGATCCCGATCGATCGCAGGGACGGGAGGTCACTGTCCGCGAGGTCCTCGATCGCGCCGCGCGGAGCATCGAGGTAGAGCTGGAGGGCCAGCCGCAGGTGCAGGCCACGATGCAGGTGCTGATCGGGCGCGTCTACGGCCAGCTCGGGCTCTACGAGGAGGCCGAGGCGCAGCTCGAGGGGGCGCTGGAGCGGCGCCGGCGGTTGTTCGGGGACTCCGACCCGGAGGTGGCCGAGGCGCTGGACCGGCTGGCGCGTGCCCGCCTGGATCGGGGTCGCACCGACGAGGCGGAGCAGCTCGCCCTCGAGGCCCTGACGACACGACAGGCCCTGCTGGGGGACGACCACCCGGCCGTCGGGGAGAGTCTCGTCACCCTGGCGAAGGCGAAGTTCGTGCAGGGCGACGCGGACCGGGGGCGCGAGCTCCTCGACCGGGGGATCGTCCTGCTCGACGAGGACCCCGAGGAACACGGCGGGCAGCTCGCGGATGCCCTGCACACCGGGGCCCGCATCGAGCTCCAGGAGGGGGAGCTGGAGCGGGCAGAGGATCTCGTGCGCCGGGAGATCGGGATCCGTCGCGCGGCGGGGACCAGGACGCGCGGGCTGGCGCTGGCCCTGGACACCCTCGCCTCGGTGCTCTCCATCCGGGGGCAGCCGGAGCAGCTCGAGGAGTCGGAGGCCGCCTACCTGGAGGCGATCGAGATCGAGCGCGAGCTGCTCGGCGACAACCATCCCGTCGTCGCGAACCTCCTGACGAACCTCGCGGGAACGCGGGCGCGTCGGGGAGACTTCGCCGGCGGCGAGGAGGCGTTCCTGGCGGCGTACGACTCGATGCGGGAGGCCCTCGGGCCGGATCATCCCGAGATGGGATACCTGCTCAACAACTTCGCAGTCTTCTACTACCGGATGGGCCGGATGGACGAGGCCATCGACTACTACAACCGCGCCCTCGAGCTACGGGTGCGCGTCCTCGGCGCGGACCATCCGCTGGTCGGCACCACCCGCGCCTACCTCGGACTGGCGCAGCACAAGGCCGGGAACCCGGGCGCCGAGGCGACCTACCGCACGGCGCTCCGGGAACTGCTCGCGAGCCGTGGCCCGGACAACCCCTACGTCGGCAACCTTCACGCCGATCTCGGGCTGCTGCTGGCCGAGCAGGGACGCTACCGGGAGGCGGAGCCGGAATTGCGGACCGCTCTGGAGATCCTCCGGCCGATCTTCGGGGAGGAGGATCAGCGGACCGACAGCGCCCGGGCCGGTCTCGGGTTCGCGCGGTGCGGTCTCGGCCGACCGGCGGACGCGGACCCGCTGCTACGGGCGTCGAGGGAGTGGCGCGAGGGGCGCTACCCGGAGGGCCACTGGCGCCGGACCGAACTGGACCTCTACGACGCCGAGTGCATGGTCGCGGCCGGACGCCGCGCCGACGCGGCGCGCCGGATCGAGTCGGTGCGGGACTCTCTCGAGGGGACGGACTCCCCGAATCCCACGCTTGGCCGGCTCGCCGGGCGCCTCGCCTCCGAGGTAGGGGCCGGTTCCTGAGTGGTCCAGTTCACAGAAACGGCCACGCACTGCGGGTGCGGAGGCGCCGACATGAAGCTCCGCTCAGAAGGACACGCCGGTCAGATTCTCCGAGAGCACCCATAGCTCCCGGGCCGCTCCCTCGTCATGAGACCGGGCGGTGGACTCGACCCGGACGGGCGGCCCGTGCAGCTCGAAGAACCCCGCGGGGCCAAAGTAGTCCCCGGGCTCCGCCCCGTCGTCGACGGCGGCCCGCAGGGTCGGTAGCACGCCCTTCTCGGGCGCCTGGGACAGGAAGCGGTTCAGGAAGCGCATGACTCCGGAGTGGCGCTGGAGATCGGTCCTGGTCCAGCCGGGATGCGCCGCGGTGGCCGTCGGGAGCTCCGGATCCGTCCGGCCCCTGCGGGCGAGCTCGTAGGCGAAGTAGAGGTTCGCCAGCTTGCTGTCCGCGTAGGCCTGGAGGGAGTTGTAGGGACGTGTCTCCCAGTTCAGGTCGGCGAGATCGATCTTCCCCCGGCGGTGGGCGATGCTCGAGGTGGCGACGACCCGCGAGCCCGGCGTCGCCCGGAGAAGCGGCGCCAGAAGCCCGGTGAGGGCGAAGTGCCCCAGGTGGTTCGTCCCCATCTGGATCTCGAAGCCGTCCTCGGTCTTCTCGTACGGGCACATCATCACGCCGGCGTTGTTGATCAGGACGTCCAGGCGGTCACGCTCCTTCGCGATCCCCTCCGCGAAGCGTCGGACCGAGGAGAGCCGGGCCAGGTCCAGCTCCCGGACGGCGACGTCCGCGTCCTGGACGGCCCCGCGGATCTCCCCGACGACGTCCTCCCCCTTCCGGACGTTCCTGACGGCGAGAAGGACCGTCGCTCCCTTGTGAGCGAGCACCCGGGCCGCCTCCTTTCCCAGTCCGCTGGTGGCCCCTGTGATGACGGCCAGCCGACCGCCCTGATCGGGGATCTCCACGGTGGTCCAGTTCGCGTCTTTCACCCCGGCTCCTTCCCTCCGAAGACCGTGATGACAGGGCCAGTCGCCGTTTCATCGTCCGGTCTCCTCGCGAGACGGGCGGTGCATCCCGGCGGGGAGCTTCCACCTCCAGCCGACCGCGTCCGGTTCCCGCCGGCCAGCGCCCGCGTACGGTGCCTCCGGTCAGAGCGTGTGCTGCAGCTTCCCCAGTCGGGCGGCAAGCTTGAGGTTCTCGCGGTAATCGATGGGCAGGGCCAGCAGGGACGGGCCCCGGTGGTCGAGGGCGGATCGCAGGGCCGGCGCCAGGTCCGCGGACCGCTCCACCCACTCGCCCTGCCAGCCGAAGGCGTCGGCGAGCTGCAGCCAGTCGGGGTTGCCGAAGGACAGGTCCGTCGAGCGCCCGAACTCCGCCTCCTGCTTCCAGGAGATCAGCCCGTAGCCCCCGTCGACCCAGACCATCACCGTGATGTCGGCGTCGAGGCGCCGGGCCGTCTCCATCTCCTGCACGTTCATCAGGAAGTCACCGTCCCCGGCGATGGCCAGCACCTTCCGGCCCGGATCGACGCGATGGGCCGCGATGGCCCCGGGCAGGGCCAGGCCCATGGAGCAGAAGCCGTTGGGGATGATGCACGTGTTCGGCTCGTGGCAGTGGTAGTAGCGTCCGATCCACATCTTGTGGGCCCCGACGCCGGAGAGCAGGAGGTCGCGCGGCCCGAGGGCGCGACGGACGTCCCAGAGCACCTTCTGGGGCCGGAGGCTGCCCTCGGTCTCGTCCTCCGCGTGCTCCCGGAAGTCGGCGAGCATCTTCTTTCGCAACTCGCGCTGGAACGCCAGGTCATAGTCCGGCGCGCCGTCCCGGGCGACGCGCTCGTTGAGCATCCAGAGGGCGTGGGCCAGATCGCCGACCACCTCGACGTCGGGGTGGTAGCGGGAGTCGATCTCCGCGGGGTCGAAGTCGACATGGACGACCGGCTTCATGCCGTCCGGGTTCCACAACCTCGGCGGGTACTCCACCAGATCGTAGCCCACCGTGATCACGAGGTCCGCCTGCTCGATGGCCAGGACGGGAAGGTCCCGCTGCTGGGTGCCGATGGTGAACAGGCACGCATCCGCGTCCATGTCCACGCATCCCTTGGCCATGAACGTGGACAGCGCGCCGATCCCGGTGGCCTCGCAGAAGCGCCGGAGCTGCTTGCTCGCGCGCTTGCGGATCGTGCCGTTGCCGGCCAGGATGAGGGGCCGGCGGGCGCTGCGGATGCGCTCCCAGGCGAGATCGCTGATCTTGTCGTCCGCCCCCGGCCGGCGGAACCGCTTCGGCGTGAGGGGCTCGGCGTCCGTCTCCTGCTTCGCCACGTCCTCGGGCAGCTCCAGGTGGACCGCGCCGGGTTTCTCGGAGCGTGCGAGCCGGACCGCCTTGCGGACGATCTCGGGGATGGTCCCGGCCCGGCGGATGCTCCGGGACCACTTCGTGACCGGCTGGTACATCCCCACCACGTCCATGACCTGGTGGCTCTCCTTGTGCTGCCGGTCGGTGGCGGCCTGCCCGGTGAGCACGATCAGCGGCGAGCGGTCCATGTTGGCGTCGGCGACGCCGGTGATCAGGTTCGTCGCGCCGGGACCGAGCGTCCCCAGGCAGACGGCGGGGTTCCCGGTCAGCCGTCCGTACACCTCGGCCATGAACGCGGCGCCCTGCTCGTGCCGGGTCAGCACGAACTCGATCGACGAGTCGGCCAGGGAGAGCATGAAGTCGGCGTTCTCCTCGCCGGGAAGGCCGTAGATCTGCGTGATCCCCTCGCGTTCGAGGCACCGGACCAGCAGATCGGAGGCCTTCATCAGGCCACCGAGATCGTCTTGCGGTTGACGAACTCCCGGATGCCGTCCCGGGACAGCTCGCGGCCGTAGCCCGAGTCCTTGACGCCGCCGAAGGGCAGCCGGGGGTCCGAGGCGACGATGGCGTTGACGAAGGTGGCGCCCGCCTCCAGCTCGTCCACGGCCCGGTCGATCTCCTCCTGGTCCCGGGTCCAGATGGAGGACCCGAGGCCGAACCGGGTGGCGTTGGCGATCCGGATCGCCTCATCCAGGTCCTCGACCTGGAACAGGAGCGCCACCGGTCCGAAGATCTCCTCGCTGTATGCGGGGGCACTCTCCGGGATCCGGGCCAGGATGCCGGGGCGGTAGAAGTAGCCGTCTCCCTCGATGACCTCCGCGCCGGTGACGCGCTCCGCCCCCGCCCCCACCGAGCCGCGGATCTGGTCGTCGAGCTCGTCGCGGATCGGGCCCGTGGCCAGGGGGCCGACGTCGGTCTCCTCCAGCATGGGGTCGCCCACCTTCAGTCGGTCGAAGGCGGCGAGGAAGCGCTCGCCAAAGGACTCGTAGATCTCGCGGTGGACGATGAACCTCTTGGCGGCGATGCAGCTCTGGCCGTTGTTGATGATCCGCGCGGTCACCGCCGCCTCGACAGTGCTGTCGAGATCGGCGGAGGGCATGACGATGAAGGGATCGCTCCCGCCGAGCTCGAGGACGGAGTGCTTGATGCGGTCGCCCGCCGTGGCGCCGACGGCCCGCCCGGCTTCCTCGGAGCCGGTGAGCGTCGCGGCCCGCACGCGATCGTCCCGGAGCACGCGCTCGACCTTCGACGAGCCGATGAGCAGTGCCGTGAAGCAGCCCTCGGGGAAGCCGGCGCGCCGGAAGACCTCTTCGATGGCCAGCGCACAGCGCGGCACGTTGGAGGCGTGCTTCAGCAGGCCGGTGTTCCCTGCCATCAGCGCCGGCGCGGCGAAGCGGAACACCTGCCAGTACGGGAAGTTCCAGGGCATCACGGCGAGCACGGGCCCGATGGGCAGGTGGCGGACGAAGCTGTGCGAGGCGTCCGTCTCGATCGGCTCGTCGGCCAGGTGCCGCTCCGCCTCCTCGGCGTAGTAGCGACAGACCCAGGCGCACTTCTCGACCTCGGCCACTGCAGCGCGCAGGGTCTTCCCCATCTCCTCGGTGGCGATCCGGGCCCAGGCGTCCTTCTCGTCCTCGAGGATCTTCGCCGCCGCCATCATCTTCCCGGCGCGGTCGTCGAAGGTCGTCTTCCGGTGTTGCCGGAAAGCCCGGGCCGTGAGCTCCAGGGCCCGGTCGATCGCTGCATCGTCCAGCTCGTCGAATTTCTCGATGGTCTCGCCGGTGGCCGGGTTCACGCTCTCGATCGCCATGGGAGCCTCCTCGTCGTTCCAGGGTGCACGGGTCTCATCATTGTAGAGTAATCGGATGGGCCTGTGGACATCGCGGAACCCCGGCGGTTACGATGACGTCATCGGGCGCACGCCGCGCCACCTTTGGCGAGAGGTCGAACATGGCGAACGAGGGTTACCACGAGCCGATCAAGGAGCTGTCCGACGAGACCCGCGACATGCATCGCGCCATCGTCTCCCTCATGGAGGAGCTGGAGGCGATCGACTGGTACAACCAGCGGGTGGACGCGTGCAAGAGCGACGAGCTGAAGTCCATCCTGGCCCACAACCGGGACGAGGAGAAGGAGCACGCCTCCATGCTGCTGGAGTGGATCCGGCGCCGGGACAAGACCTTCAGCGGCGAGCTGAAGGACTACCTCTTCACCAAGAAGCCCCTCGCGCACGACTGAGTGGCCCCATTCCCCAATACGGTGGCATTCGATCGCCGCTGTTTC
>JASFRI010000110.1:0-11236 GCA_050115015.1 Acidobacteriota bacterium | reverse complement strand
GCGTGAGGGCTGGCGGAAGCGTGTGGGAATCGAACCCACCGCCCCCGGCTCTCGCCGGAGGCCCCTGGATTTGAAGTCCAGGAGGCACACCAGCACCTGTTCGCTTCCGCGGCGCATGGTAGAGCACCGGACGGGAGGTGATCAACCGGGATCGAAGTGCGCGCGACGATCGTGTTCCACGAGCACGGCCGAACTCCGTACGTCAAGAAAAAAACGCTTCCGTCGCAAAAAAAATCGAGCATGCATGGATCGTCGCGACGCGCCCTCGACTCGTACCCCTGCTACTCCAGGAGCCGCGTACAATCACCGTTTGCGGAGATCGACGTTGCGGTTCATCGTCGACGGGGGATCCGATGGTCTCGCGACGCGAGGTCGGCAAAGCACGAGAAAGATTGACGATAGAAAAAATCGTGTGCTATATTTTCGGCGCCTGAAGTTTCGCGTTGTCTCGTACGCTCGGCGCAAGCGATGGACGCGAGGCGATGAGGACAGGCACCGAGGTTCACGGTTCGTTCGCGGAGCGCCGTCCGTGAGCGGCGTCAGACCCGCGGCATCGGGATGTCGCCGGCGAACCGGGACCCGTCGAACGGTTGCTCGCGCGGTCAGGGGAATGGGCCCCGGGCCGCGAGTTCATCGTGTGGGGCAACAACGCCGCGTGCAGGAGGGTTGAGCATGGCAGCGAGGAAGAAGGCCACGAAGAAGAAGGCCGCCAAGAAGAAGGCCACCAAGAAGAAGGCCGCCAAGAAGAAGGCGACCAAGAAGAAGGCCGGCAAGAAGAAGGCCGCCAAGAAGAAGAAGAGGAAGGCCACGAAGAAGAAGGCCGCTCGCAAGAAGTAGCGCTCCTCAGGCAACTATGCTAGGATGACGCACTTCTTGGAGGGGCTGTGGCGCAGCTGGGAGCGCGCGTGACTGGCAGTCACGAGGTCACGGGTTCGATCCCCGTCAGCTCCACCATTTTGGCCTGAGAAGATCACCGCCTCCCGAGCCCGATGGGTTCCGGGGGGCGGTTCTTTTTTCAGGCCAGCGACGTGCCCGGCGGCCGCCGCATCCGCCCCAGCATCCGGTTCAGGGGATTCGTGCGGGACAGGAAGGGGAGCGGCGGACGCCTCCGGATCCCCATCCGCCGTACCTCCGCGAGAAGCCCGGAGTGGTTTCCCTGGAGCCGCAGCCCCGAGAGGAAGGCCTGGTAGGCGCGGGCGCGGTCCCCGGAGACAAGGTAGACCTTCCCCAGGTTGAGCAGCAGATCAGGGTTGTAGAACTCCCGGTCCACCGCCTTCCGGCAGAGTTCCTCCGCCTCCTGCACGTGGTCGGTGGCCTGGCTAAGGGAGAGGCCGTAATACGACAGGTACCGGGTGGGGGGCTCGCCGGCCTCCTCCAGCGCGATGCGTACGGCCGCCTCGAAATGGGCCAGTCCGGCGAGCGTGTCGCCGGCACCCAGGGCCTTCATTCCCTTCCGGAAGCTGCGCTCCGCCGCGCCGTGGGACATATTTCCTCCAATGAAGTCACATATGTGACTTCGAGAAAATACACCCCTTGTTTTGGGCTGTCAATGTCCGGAACGGCCGCAGCAATCAGGCGCCCCGGCCCTGGTAGAGCGCCAGCCTGGCCTCGTTCACCTCCACCCGGCTGGCGGATTCCAGGCGCGACAGCACGGCGCTGAAGGCGCGGTTGCGCCGCTGCTGCAGGAGGGAGCGCTCCAGGAAGGGGCGCTGCTCGGCGAACGCCGCGGGATCGAACCCTTCGCGCTTGGCGACCTCGAGGAAGAGGATGCCGTCCTCGACGTCGAACGCCGGGCTCAGCTCCCCCTCCGGCTGGCGGAAGGCGGCCTCGATCGCATCCGGGGGAAAGACGTCGGGCGCCTCGGCACGGGTGAAGGCCGCGGCCGACTGGACCTCCTGCCCGAGCGCGCGGGCGAGCCCCGCCAGATCGGTGGCGCCCGTCGACTCGGCGCGTTCCCGGGCGGCTCGCAGCGAACGATCCAGCAAGTAGTCCTGCTCCACATCGTCGGCCGCCTCCTCGAAGGGAAGGGGCTGCGGCGGCAGCACCTCGTTGACGCGCAGGAACAGGGTCCCCTGGGGCAGCGCCACGCCGCGGCTCATCGTGCCGATCTCCGTGGAGAACAGCGCCTGGGTCAACTGTGGAAAGTCGCCGAGGTCGTCGATGGGCCCGCCGCGTTCCACCATCCCGGTGTCCTTGACCTCGAGACCCAGCCTTGCGGCAGCGCGGTCGAACTCGCCCGCGTCCGCCTCGACCGCCGACCGGAACGATGCGACGGTGTCCCGGAGCGCCTCCTGGCCGCGGGAGAACTGCAACTGTCGCATGATCGGATCCCGCACCTCGGCGAACGGTCGCGTGGAGGCCTCGCGGCGCCCGGTGAGCTTGATGATGTGGAAGCCGAACTGGGTCCGGACGGGCTCCGAGACCTGGTTCATGGCGAGGCCGAAGGCGGCCTCCGAGAACGCCGGGACCATCCGGTCCCGGGGGAAGAACCCGAGGTCACCCCCCAAGGAAGCGTTGGTCTCGTCCTCCGAGTACTCCTCCGCGAGCTTGGCGAAGTCCTCGCCGGATCGGATCCGTGCGAGCAGTTCCCGGGCGCGCTTGGCGGCCGCCTCCTCTTGCTCCGCCGTGGCGTCCTCGGGGACGCGGATCAGGATGTGGCTCGCCCGGACCTGCTCCGGAGTCGAGTACTGGGTCGCGAGGTTGTCCTCGTAGTAGGCCCGCGCATCCTCCTCGGTGACCCCCGGCACGTCGGACAGCTGGTCGGGATTGATGACCACGTAGCTCGCGCGCCGGCGCTCCGGGCTCAGGTAGTTGTCCCGGTGGGCGTCGTAGTACGCCCGCAGGTCCTCCGCCGGGGCCGGCTCGTCGGAGCGGAACGCGTCTGCCTCGAGCACCACGTAGTCCACCGTCGCCTTCTCGTTGCGTCGGCGGTAGTCCGCCTCGACCTCCTCGGGTGAGATCGTGACGCCGTCGGTAACCGCTCGCTGGAACTTCTCCCGCAGGAGTCCGCGCGCGATGTCGCGCTCGAACTGCTCGACGTCGATGCCGCGGTCCCGGAGGAACTTGACGTAGGCCGACGTACCGATGAAGACCCCGCCCTCCTGGAAGCTCGGGTTCCGGGTGATCGAGCGGCTGACCTCCTCGGGAGCGACCTTCAAGCCCCTGCGCTGCGCCTCGTCGACGATGAGGCGATCCTGCACCACCTGGCTCAGGGCGAGCTGCACGATGCCGAGGGTCTCCGGATCGTACTGGTCCTGGAAGATCTGACGGTAACGACGGTCCAGCTCCCGCAGGACGTCGGCGAACTCCGCGACACTGACCGACTCCCCGTTCACGCGGGCCACCCAGTTGGCCCCGGCGCCGCCCCGGGCCGCATCCCCGGCGCGTCCCCAGTCCACGAAGATCGCGATCACGAAGGACGCTACCGTGAGCCAGAGCAGCCAGCTCAGCGCCTTCAGGTTCTCCCGCATGGTGTTCAGCATCGTCGTCCGCCCTCGGCCCGGTCTCCCCGGTGAGTCCCACCGTATTCGAAGAAGTCCTTAGACTACAGAAGTTACATGGTGTTTTCAAGCGGACCGCGCGGTTGCGGTCGCCGGAATCCTTATGATATAGTGCCGCGTCCAGATCGGGCGGCAAGTGCTTGAAAAACCGCACGATACGTTCCCCCTAGCCCGGGTGGGGTCGGCCCATCCCGCCGGGCCGCCGTGCTCCGGGACCGGGCTCGGCCCGAGGTCACCCGCGTATGCCGAAGAGGCGGAAGCAGGAACGAGTCCTCCTCGACTGGTTCAACGTCTCCTACCGCACGCTGCTGCTCGCGGCCCTCGGCCTGGCCGTCGTCGGGGGGGGGGCGGCCCTCTACCTCCTGGGCTACTTCTCACCGGATTCCAGCCCCCGTGGCCAGGCCTTCGCGGCGATCACCGAGGCGGAGCGCCTGTTCTCCGAGGCGGCGGTGCACGGCGAGGGGGAGTTGCAGCCGCTCCGGGACGAGGCGAGGGACCGGCTCGAGACGGCCCGGGCGGCGTTCGGGGCCACCAACTACTCCGACGCGATGCAGGCGGCGCTCGCCTCGCGCAATGCGAGCATGCGGCTGCTGGCCCGGGCCGGGGGCGACTCGGGCGTGCCCGACGTCCAGTTCTACAAGGTCGAGGGAAACGTCCAGGTCAAGGCGGCCCGTGAGCTGATCTGGCGCAATGCCACCAAGACCACCACCCTCAAGGTCGGGGATCAGATCAAGACGGACTCCACCGCGTCCGCCCAGATCATCTACTTCAACGGCACCATCACGACGGTGAAACCCGGCTCGATCCTCGAGATCAAGGAGCTCTACGACAACCCGGCCACCCGGGTTCAGAAGGTCCGGGAGAACCTGCGCACGGGCGAGCTGGTCTCCTCGACCCAGGAGGCCTCCACCGCCGGGTCGTTCCACGAGGTCTCGACCGGCAACGCCAGCGTGCGGGCCAGCGAGCAGTCGGAGTTCGAGACCCGGTTCGACGAGGTCAACGGGACCAGCGTGGGGGTCTACCAGGGCGCCGCCCTGGTCCGCTCGGCGGACCGGGAGGTGCAGCTGGGTGGACGGCAGTCCGTCTCCGTCGAGGCTCCGGGGCGGCTGGGGGAGACCATGAAGCTCCCGCCGGCGCCCGAGCTGCTGGAGCCGATCGACCAGAAGATCTTCAACGTGCCCGACGAGGACGTCCAGGGGCTACGGGTGGAGCTGGTATGGGAAAGTCTAGGCCTTCCGGGCACTTACCGGCTTCAGGTTTCTTCCGGCTCCCTGTTCGGAGAGCTCAAGCTGGACCGGCCCGGGCTGAGCCGGGACCGTGTCATGTTGCCTTTGAGCGAGCCCGGGAGCTATTACTGGCGGGTAGCGTTCCGGGGCGCTCAGGGGATCGAGGGCCCCTTCAGTGAGACGCGGAAGTTCAAGGTGCTGGCCGGCCGGATCCTGAATGCCGACGATACGACGCCGCCGCAGCTCAGCATCGATGACTTCCTGGTGTTTTCGAGCCAGGTCATCGTCCGGGGCCGAACGGAGCCGGGCGCGATCCTGGCGGCCAATGGGAAGCTAATCGATGTTGGGGACGACGGGTCCTTCACCACCATCATCCAGCTCCGACGGGAGGGGCGAAACACCATCCGTTTCGTGGCCCAGGATTCCGCCGGCAACGAGAGCGCGGTGGAACGGGTGGCCGAGGTCCGATCCCTTTGACGGGGAGAGCGAATGGCCTGGAGTAAATCCTTGCTGAGCCTGTTTTCCAACGATCTGGCAATCGACCTCGGAACCGCCAACACCCTGGTGTACGCCAAGGGGAAGGGGATCATCGTCCGCGAGCCGTCCATCGTGGCGGTCAACCAGAAGACCGGCAAGGTCGAGGCGGTCGGGAACGCCGCCAAGGAGATGCTGGGCCGCACGCCCGGCAACATCGTGGCGATCCGGCCGATGAAGGATGGCGTGATCGCCGATTTCGAGCATACCGAGAAGATGCTCGATTACTTCATCAAGAAGGCCCACAATCGGCGGCTCGGCGTGCGGCCGCGCATCGTCATCGGCATCCCCTCCGAGATCACCCAGGTCGAGAAGCGGGCTGTGAAGGAGTCCGGCTACCGGGCCAAGGCAACGGAGGTCTTCCTCGTCGAGCAGGCCATGGTCGCGGCCATCGGAGCCGGACTGCCCATCGCCGAGCCCACGGGCAACATGATCATCGATATCGGCGGCGGGACGACGGATGTGGCCGTGATCTCGATGGCCGGCATCGTCTACAGCCGCTCGGTGAGGGTCGCCGGAAACGAGATGGACGAGGCGATCATCCAGTACATCAAGAGGAAGTACAACCTCCTGGTGGGGGAGCGGACCGCCGAGGAGGTGAAGATGAAGATCGGCTCCGCCTTTCCTCTCGAGGAGGAGCTGACCATGGAGATCAAGGGCCGGGACCTGATCGAGGGCATCCCGAAGACGCTCGTGATCTCCGACGAGGAGATCCGCGAGGCACTGGCGGAGACCGTGAGCGTGATCATCGATGCGGCCCGCACGGCGCTGGAGCAGACTCCCCCGGAGCTATCCGCCGACATCGTCGACAAGGGGATCGTGCTCACCGGCGGCGGATCGCTGCTGCGGAATCTGGACAAGCGTCTCCGGGAGGAGACGGGATTGCCGGTCTCCATGGCGGACGATCCCCTGGCCTCCGTCGTGCTCGGGACGGGCCGTCTCCTGACCGACTTCGATCTTCTCCGCAAGATCGCCATCGACTAGTGTCCCGTCCCGGGGGGCCGGGCAGGCCCGCCGGCCGTGGTCCGGGGAAGGGCCGGGGCGTCGAACCGCCACGTCTCCCGGCGTGGCCGCGCCGTGACCGGCGGGGATCCTGATGCTGCAAGCGCTTCGAGACCGGGCGCCCTCCCTCATCCTGATCGGGCTTCTGTTCGGGCTGCTGGTCCTGCTGTCGGCCCAGATCACCTCCGGGAAGACGACGGTGCTGGAGAGCGCGGTGTTTCGCGCCTTCTCGCCGGTCGTGCGCGCCTTCTCGGGCACCGTGGAGGGGGCCGAGGTCCTCTGGAGCCGCTACGTGGACCTGCGTGGCGCCCGGATCGAGAACGAATCGCTGCGGCGGCAGCTCGAGGTGCGCGAGCTCGAACGCTCCCGGTTCGAGGAGGTCATCCTGGAGAACGCCCGCCTCCGGGAGCTGCTCCGGTTGCGCGAGCGCGTCGACGTGCCGACGCTGACGGGCCGCATCCTGGCCAACGACTCCCGAGCCGCGCAGCGGAGCCTCATCCTCGATCGGGGGAGCGACGACGGCGTGCGGGTGGACATGCCGGTCCTCGCTCCGGCGGGGGTGGTCGGCCGCGTCGTCGCGGTGGCGGGCCGGACCTGCAAGGTCCAGCTGATCACGGATGCCGACAGTGGGACCGCGGTCCGGGTGGCCCGCACCCGTCTGCAGGGCCTGGTGCGCGGGCGCGGCGCGGACAGCCTCCTGCTCGAGTGGGTCCCTCAGCTGGAGGACATCCGGCCGGGGGACCGGCTGGTGACCTCGGGACTGGACCGGGTGCACCTGGAAGGGTATCCCGTGGGCACGGTGCTACGGGTCCGTGGCGGGGCGGGTCCGATGACCCTCATCGACGTCGCTCCCGCCGTGAACCCCGCCCGCCTGGAGGAGGTCCTGATCCTGCAGACGGCTCCCGATGCCTCCCGCCCGGAGCCCGCACTCCCGCCGGTCCTTCCATGAGGCGGGGGCTGCTGTTCGTCGCCGGCATCGCTGGTGCCGCCGGCGTCCATGCGGTCGTCAGCGCGTATCTGCCTGATGCGGCGGGCCTTTTTGACTTGTTCCTGATCCTGACCGTATATTACTCCCTGAACACGAACCAGGTGGCGGGGATGGGCGTCGGGTTGCTCTGCGGCCTCATCCAGGACGGGCTGGCCGCACCTCCCATCGGGCGCAATGCCTTCGCCAAGGTCCTGGTGGGGTACGCCGTGGGGGGCCTCGGCAAGCGGTTCGAGCTCACCCAGCCGCTGCCCCAGCTGATGGTCCTCATCGGGGCCACCCTCGTGCAGGCTTTCACCCTGCCGGCGCTGCACCTGGTTCTCGGCCTGCCGCCGGACCTCCCGACGGGGCGACAACTCGTCCTGGGGAGCCTCGGCAACGGGCTACTCGGCCTGGCGCTGTTTCGACTCGTGCGCCGGATGGGCAGGAAGCGTCTTTGACCCAGGACTACCGCCAGCGGAAGGAGTTCCAGGACTACGCGCGGGAGGCGCAATTGCGCTTCCGCCTGCGCTCGCTCCGGGTGCTGCTGGCGTGTCTCTTCATCTCCTACCTGGGCTGCTTCTGGTACTTCCAGGTCGTGCGCGCGGATCATTTCCGCAGCCTCTCCGACTCGAACCGGATCCGCACCTTGCCGGTGCCCCCGCTCCGGGGGACCATCGTCGACCGGGAGGGGCGCGTGCTGGCGAAGAACCGGCCTTCCTTCACGCTGGTGGCGACGGATGCCCCGGCGGGGGGCTGGGAACGGACCCGGGACCGGCTGGCGGCCCTCCTGGAGGTGGAACCCGCGCTGCTCGAGGAGCGCCTGCGACGCTCGGGGCGGGCCTCGCCGACCCGGGGGATCGTCCTGCAGGAGGACGTCTCCCTCGCCGACGCGGCGTTCATCGAATCCCATCCAGAGCAGTTTCCGGGGGTGCGGGTGCAGGTCGAACCCCGGCGCTTCTACGACGGCGGCGTATGGGCGTCCCATCTCGTCGGCTACGTCGGGGAGGTCTCCCAGGACCAGATGGGGACGGAGGAGTTCCCGGACGCCGTACCGGGGGACATCGTCGGCAAGGCCGGGCTGGAACGCCGCTTCAACCACGATCTGACGGGTGTGCCGGGGAGCCGCCAGGTCGTCGTGAATGCGCTGGGGCGAGAGATCGACCGGGTGAGCGGCGAGACACCTGCCGCGGCGGGCAGCCGTCTGGAACTGACCGTCGACCTCGACCTGCAGCGCGCCCTCGCGGAGGGGTTCGACGGACGGGTCGGGTCGGGAGTCGTCATCGACCCCCGCAATGGCGAGGTGCTCGCCCTCGGCAGCTTTCCCTCCTACGATCCCAACCTCTTCGCCGGTCGTTTCACGCGCGAGGAGTGGGAGCGGCTGGCCCGGGACCCGCGCCACCCCTTGCAGAACCGCGCTGCCCAGAGCCGCTTCTCCGCCGGGTCCACCTTCAAGATCATCGTGGCGGCTGCCGCCCTGGAGAGCGGTGTGATCGACACCTCGAGGCGGATCTACTGTCCGGGCCACGCCAGGATCTACGGTCGTCTCTTCCGCTGCCACTTCGCCGGCGGGCACGGCTGGGTGAACGTGCACGAGGCGCTGGTCAAGTCCTGCAACGTGTTCTTCTATCAGGTCGGCAAGGACCTCGGGATCGGGCCGATCGCCGATTACGCCCGCCGCCTCGGGCTCGGCGCCCCCACGGGGATCGACCTGGTCCGGGAGGACGGGGGGCTGGTTCCCGACGAGGCCTGGTCCCGGCGGGTCCGGGGCACTCCCTGGTACCCCGGGGAGACGATCTCGGTCAGCATCGGCCAGGGGCCACTGCTCGTGACGCCGCTGCAGATGGCTGCCGTCGCAGGGGCCCTCGGCACGGGGGGCTTCCCGCAGCTCCACCTGGCGCGCCGCCTGGGAGGGCGCGACGTGGCGCCCGTCTCACCGGTGCGGCCTCTCCGCCTGGCGCCGTCCACGCTGCAGGTGCTGCGCAGCGCGCTCTTCGGCGTCGTGAACGAGGAGGGGACGGGCCGCCGCGCCCGCCTTCCGGAGCGGCCGGACGTCCACGTGGCCGGGAAGACCGGCACGGTGCAGGTGGTGGCGGCCTCGGCGGGGGTCGATAGCGAGGAGCTCCCCGAGGACGTGCGGGATCATTCCTGGTTCATCGGCTATGCGCCCGCCGAGGAGCCCACCATCGCATTCGCGATCTTCGTGGAGCACGGCGGGCACGGCGGCGCCGAGGCGGCTCCCATCGCCCGGCGGGTTCTCGAGGTCTTCTTCGGCAAGCAGGCACGGGACGGTGAGGTGCGGCTTGCTCAGGGATAGGCTCCGTACCCAGTTCGACTGGCCGACCTTCGGTGTGACGCTGTCTTTGTGCCTGGTGGGGATGCTGATGATCGCGTCCACGACCCTCCAGGACGGTGGCGACAGCCTGCGCCGCCAGGGGATCTGGCTCGGGCTGGGGCTGGCGGGGATGCTCCTGGTGATCGCGGTGGATTACCACACCTGGGCCGCTCTGGCCTGGGTGCTGTATGGGGCGGCGATGGCCGGCCTGGTCTACGTGCTGATCTTCGGCCGGGAGATCTCCGGGGCCCGGTCGTGGATCGAGCTGGGGCCCGCGAACCTGCAGCCCGCGGAGCTCGCGAAGGTGGCGACCGTCCTGGCGATGGCGGCCTTCCTGGGACCGCGCACGGAGCGTCATCTGGGAGCGCGGAACCTGCTCGTGCTGTGCCTCCTGGCCGGGACGCCCGCCGTGCTCATCCTGCTGCAGCCGGACATGGGCACCCTGCTGCCCTTCATCCCGCTCCTGGGCGTCCTGGCCCTGCTCGGCGGGATCCGGGTGCGGACCATGGTGGCGATGGCCCTGGTCGTGGCGCTGATCCTGCCCGTTGCCTGGACGTTCGTCCTCAAGGACTATCAGAAGGAGCGGGTGCTGACGTTCTTCGACCCGGGCCGTGATCCCAGGGGTGCGGGCTATCAGGTGATCCAGTCCAAGATCGCCCTGGGGTCCGGCGGGATGACCGGCAAGGGTTTCTTCTCCGGGACCCAGGGACAGCTGCACTTCCTGCCGGCGCAGCACACGGACTTCATCTTCTCGGTGCTCGGCGAGGAAGGGGGATTCGTGGCCACCGCCGCCGTCCTGGGGCTGTACTTCCTGCTGCTATGGCGCTGCTTCGTGGCGGCCGAGTCATCCCGGGACCTCCTTGGCGTCTACCTCTGCATTGGCATCGCCGCCATGCTGGCCACCCAGATCCTGTTCAACACGGGGGTCGTCGTGGGGCTCCTCCCGACGGCGGGGATCACCCTTCCGCTGCTATCCTACGGGGGTTCCTCGCTGATCTCGACCCTGATCGCGATCGGGTTGATCATCAACGTCCGGATGCGTCGCTTCGTGAACTGAGGCAAGCCATGGGCCTACCCGACCAGAGACCGGGCAGCTCCGGGAAGCTGCCGGACAGGGGCCAGGGCGAGGGAGCCCGGACCCTGCGCCGGGAGCTCGTGGTGAACCGGACCTCCACGGAGACCCGCGTGGCGCTGCTGGAGGCCGGCCGGCTCACCGAGGTGTTCATCGAGCGGGACGAGAACCGCTCCTTGGTGGGGAACGTCTACAAGGGGCGAGTCGTCAAGATCCTGCCGGGAATGCAGTCCGCCTTCGTCGCGGTCGGCCTGCGTCGCGACGCGTTCCTCCACGTCCACGACGTGATCGTTACCGGGAGGAAGGACCAGGACCGGGATGCACCCACCCCGCGGATCGAGGAAGTGCTGCGGGAGGGGCAGGACGTCCTCGTGCAGCTGACCAAGGAGCCGATCGCCGGCAAGGGCGCCCGGATCACGACGAACGTCACCCTTCCGGGAAGACGTCTCGTCCTGATCCCGGCCATGGGATACGTCGGCGTGAGCCGCCGCATCGAGGAGCCCGACGAGCGCAGCCGTCTGCGCGACCTCGTGACCGACCTCCGCCGTAGCGAAGTGGGCTACATCGTCCGCACCGCCGGGCTCGGGTCGACGCGGGCGGATC
>JASFRI010000109.1:0-11239 GCA_050115015.1 Acidobacteriota bacterium | reverse complement strand
TGGAAAGCCCGGAGAAACTCTCCGTCCCCCAGGGTCCGTATCCCCGGCATCACCACGACGGCGAATGCGAACACGAACCCGGCCACCAGGGTGCACAGGAACGTCGCGACGATCAGCGTGAACTTGAAGATCTCCACCGTTTCACCTCCGCCTCAAGGAACTCCGGGGCTACGATGCCGGAGGATCCTGCCATGGCGCGTGCAGGAAGGACTGCATGTCACCGATTGTGAGCGGCCCGCGACCTCGACGTTCGAGGGACCTCTCGGTGCTCTGCAACGATGAGCGGGTCCGGGCAACGTCTCCCCGGCAACGAGGCCGAGGATATCTCGGACTGGATGCGCATGGCGAGAGCTGCACGCTTGGAGTGATGGACCCTACCGGCCGATAGCCCCGACGCGGCGTGGTGGAGAACGAACCGTGCGGCTCGGTGCCGTGCGTGAGGCGCCCTCCCGGCCGGAACCACCTGTGCCCCGAGGGCACCCGGAACATCTGGCTCTGAGAATCCGCGGGGACGGAGGCCTCCGTCCCCACCGAAGCCGCTCAGGGGCGCAGGTCGCCCAGCACGTCGTCGCGGACGAGGACGGCGAAGAAGTAGTCGATCCCGCGGCGGTAGCTGCGGTCGAACACGCGCACGACGGTGTAGCCGGTGCCGTCGGTCGCCGCGAAGGCGGGGCGGGCCGGGGTGCTGCCGGGCTCGTTCTGCAGGATGAGCACCTCCGGCCGGTACCTCGCGACCGGGTCCCCGGGCTCGAACGGGCGGTTCAGGAAGGAGCCGTCGATCACCCTTCTACCGGAGTGGTAGGCGGGGTTTCCCCACATCGTGTAGACCACGAAGTCCTCGGGGGTGTGGGCCTGCACCCAGCGCCCCGCCTCGGCGCGATCGTGCTCCTCGTGCGACGCGAAGCCGAGGATCTCCGCCGTCGTCCGGCGTGCGTCGGGGATCCCGTCGGCGATGACGGCCACCAGGAGGAGCACCGGAAGCCCGATCGCGGCGCGGGGGAGCCGGCGCCGCAGCAGGTCCCCCGTGGCCGCCAGCCCGATGGACCCGAGCACGAGCAGGGACAGCACCGACGGGATCCCGTACCAGTTGTAGGGCTCGAACGGGTGCCAGAGGGTGTAGGCGATCAGGTGCGTCAGCAGCAGGCCTCCGAGGAACAGGCCGAGGGGGGCCAGCTGGCGCCGCCAGCGGAGGACGGCGAGGAGCGACAGCCCCGCGAGCCACTCGTGGACGCCCGCCTTGAGCACCAGGTTGCGGAACCAGCTCGCGTCGATGATGGGTCGGAGGTCTCCCTGATGGAGCAGCTTCGTCAGGAACGCGTTGGGGACGGGCGCCCCGAAGTGGAGCCACGCGAAGCCGTACCAGGCCAGGCCGATCGCCGCCGCGATCACCGCCTCACGGCCGGGGAGACGCCGGCGCCGTACGCCGTGGGCCGCCAGCAGCAGCGCGGCCGCCGGCAGCAGGTCCAGCTTCTGCACCGCCAGGAAGCCGGCCACCGCGCCTGCCGCCCAGGGGGGCGGATCGCCCAGGAGCACCCAGATCGCCAGGGCCAGCCAGGCCACCGTCAGGGGCGTCTCCAGTCCCGCCGCGGCGTAGTACATCAGCTCCGTGTCGAGAGCGGCGAGGATGACGAACGCCGTGCCCGCCAGCGCACCGAAGCGGGTCCCGAGGAGCCAGGCGACGAGGAGGAGTCCGGACGCGGCGAGCAGCAGGCTGATCCCGACGGCGGACGGCACGGTCGGGAGACCCACCACGATCGGCAGTGCCAGCACGACCGGGAAGAGCGGCGCGCTGGCCCCCCAGACCGGCGGCTCTCGCGGGTTCCAGACCCAGGGGTCGCCGGCGGCCAGGTTCTCCGCGTAACGGAGGAAGAAGGCGCCGTCGTCCGCCACCTCCGGGCCCAGGCGCAGCGCCATGGCCCCGAGCAGGACCGAGCCGGCGGCGAGGAGCAAGGTGGTCCGCCGGATCCACCCCCCCGTGTTGACGTCAGGCTCCACCGCGCCCCCGGCGGGCGGCTACAGCTCGAACCGGACCCCGGCGTTGATGGCGTAGCTGTCGAACAGGTCGTTGCCGAACATCCCGCGGAGGGTGACGTAGGGCTGGATGCCGTTGGCCAGGACGGCGGAAAAGCCGACCTCGACGTTGAAGAAGTCCGAGTCGGGCGTGTTGGTCTGGTAGGGGAACACCGTGGCGTCGGGGCCGCGGAGGTCCTCCACGAACTGCGCGTTGAGGACGTCCGGGACGTCCTCGAACTCCCGGACGTACTCGACGTTGAGCTGCGGCAGGAAGACCCCCCGCTTGGAGCTCAACGCCCATGAGCCGAAGAAGCCCAGCACGCCCTGCACCGACTTGACCGACTGGTTAGTCACCTGGAGCTCCAGGCCGCTGGAGCCGTCCTCGACGTAGGCGTCGACGTCCGTCTTGCTGTAGTTCACCGCCGCCCGCGGGCCGTAGGTGAACCGGCCGGAGGAGAAGTCGTAGCCGCCCTGGGCGCCGGCGAGATCGACGGTGCCGTCGACGGAGCTGCTGGGCATGCCGCTCGCGATCCGGAAGCCGCTGGGATCGGCGGACTGTAAGACCAGTTGCACGTTCCGCTGGACGTCGGAGCTCTGGGAGCTACGCCCCAGTACCACCTGCACGAAGCTGCGGTCCGACGGGAGGAAGGACGCGTAGAGCGTGGGGATCAGCGACGTGATGTCGAAATCGCCGCCGCCGTCGAAGTCGCCGTCCTGGTTGCTGTAGGTGAGCAGGAGGCCGGCCACGACCCAGTCCGCGAAGCGGTAGTCGAAGCCGACGGTGATCCCGCCGATCCCGGAGCTGTAGCCGTCCTCGAAATCGGTGACGGTCCGGTCGAGGCTCTCGTAGCCCAGCGAGGCGAACACGTCCCAGCGGCGGGAGAGCAGGTCCCCGTGGCCACCGCCGCCGTCGGCCTCCCAGGTGGGGGTGCTGGTGACGAGGGACACCTCCGCCCCCGGCTCCCACGTTGCCCAGGGGCTCGGCGCGGTGCCGCCGCCCCCTCCGCCGCCGCCGGGGGGCTGGTTGCCGCGGGCCCGGTCCAGCCGGCGCTGGAGGACGGTGTTCTGGACCGAGTTCACCGAGGACCGGACCGACGCCGAGCCGCCACCCGCGGCGGAGCCCGAGCCGGTCGCTGGGATCGTGCAGATGTTGAACAGGTTGGGGCCGAACTCGACACGACCTGGGGTGCCGTTCGGTCCGAGCAGGCCCTCGCAGTTGTTCGAGAGCAGCCGGACATACTGATCGTTCAGCGACTGGGCGAGGGCGGGGTGACTCACCCCCACGCCGAGGAGGAGGGCCACCGCCAGGGCCGCGAGGCCCGGACGCCGCCCGAGGGTTGCGAGGAACCGGCCGTGGTTCGTCATGGGTCCGTCCGCTCCTTTCGTCGGGAATTCCGCCGAGGATACACCGGATCCGGCGGCCCGGCCAGCGGCCGCGCCGGGAAGTCCCGGCGGCACGGGAAGTTCGGCGCCCGCGGCCGGCTTGACAGGGGATCCGCCCATCCCCCACACTGGCCCCCGTCGCGCAACGTCGAACGTCCTCCCCGGCCCTGATCTCCGTGGTTCCCCCCGCCGTGGGAGGCCGGAGGAGAAGCTGCGGATGCCCCGTCGGTCCAGCCTCGTGGTGCTGCTGCTCGCCGCCCTCCTGGTGTCGGCCGGCGGCGCCGGCGCCCGTGCGAAGAAGGGCAACGCGAAGACCCCCGAGACCCGCAACCCCGAGGACCTCCAGATCGTCGACTGCCTCCTGCCCGGGCAGGTGCGGCGGCTCGGCACCCAGCAGACCTACATCTCCCGCCGAAGACCGATCCGGACGACGGCGCTGGACTGCGGGATCCGCGGCGGCGAGTACGTCGCCTATGACCGGGCGGACTACCGGACCGCGCTGAAAGTCTGGCTCGAGACCGCCGAGTCCGGCGATCCGCAGGCCCAGTACTACGTCGGGGAGATCTACCAGAAGGGGCTCGGGACGGAGCCGGACTACGAGCAGGCCGCGCTCTGGTACCGCAAGGCCGCGGACCATGGGCACGGGCCGGCGCAGATCGCCCTGGGCTTCCTCTACGAGAAGGGGCTGGGCGTCCCGGTCGACACGAGGCAGGCGCTGGACTGGTACCGCAAGGCCGCCGGCGTCTCCGGCGTGATCCTGCTGGACAGCGAGGTGGAGGCGATCCGGCAGGAGCTGGCGGAGGCCGCCGCCGAGCTCGAGGAGGCCCGGGCGGCCTCCGGCGCCCTGGAGGGAGAGCTCGCGGAGGCCCGGGAGGCACTGGACCAAGAGCGCGCCGCGGGGCAGGAGGAGACCTCCGCGCTGGAGGAGCGGGTCGCGGCACTGGAGGAGAAGCTCGAGGACGGACGCCAGAAGATCCGGCAGCTCGAGGAGGAGCGCAGCCGCTACGACGTCGCCGGCCCGAGCATCGAGATCGTCGACCGGTCCTCGGTGCGCTCCCTCACCCCGGTGGACGCGGGGCCGGCCGGCGGCGAGATCGTCGGCCGGGTCGAGGCGCCGGCGGGGCTCGCCAGCTTCCACGTGGACGGCCGGAACGTTCCGGTGGAGGACGACGGGTTCTTCCGCTTCCGCCCGGACTCGGAGCGCATGACCATCGTGGCCATCGACCGCCAGGGAAAGCGCGGCGAGCTGTTCTACGCCCTGGACGAGGGTGGGGACGAGCGCCCGGGAGGCGGCCGCTCCATCACGCGGACGAAGGTGAAGTTCGGGGACTATCACGCCCTGCTCATCGGCAACAGCGACTACGACCTGCTGCCGCGGATCGAGGCCGCCGACGAGGACGTGGCGTCGCTGGCGGACCTGCTGCGGGAGCGCTACGGCTTCAGCGTCACCCTGCTGCGGAACGCCACCTACCTCGACGTCCTCGCGGCGTTCAGCACCCTGCGGGAGGAGCTCGGGGAGAAGGACAACCTCCTCGTCTACTACGCGGGGCACGGCGAGCTGGACGAGACCACCGGCGTGGGCTACTGGCTCCCCGTCGACGCCGCGCCGGACCGGCGGACGAACTGGATCTCTTCCCGGGAGGTGAGCCTGCAGCTCGACCTGCTCCCCCCGCGCCACATCCTGGTGGTGGCGGACTCCTGCTACTCCGCGGCGCTGACCCGCTCCTCGCTGGCGCGCTTCGACGCGGCGGATCCCCAGGAGCGCGGGCGCTGGATCCGGGAGCTGGTGGGGAAGCGCTCGCGGACGGCGCTCACCTCCGGAGGCCTGCAGCCGGTCCTGGACGCCGGCGGCGGCGGCCACTCCATCTTCGCCCGCGCGCTGCTGGACGAGCTCGGGGCCGCCACCGACACCCTGGAGACATACCGCCTGTGGTCGTCGGTCAAGGCGAGGGTCATGTTCGAGACCCGCTCCCTGCGCTACGAGCAGATCCCCGAGTACGCGCCGATCCAGTACGCGGGGCACGAGAGCGGCGAGTTCTTCTTCGTCCCGGTGAGCGGCTGACGCCGGCTCCACCGCGCGCGCCGCGGCACCACCGCCCATGAGCCTCATCGACGACAAGTACGAGGTCCTCCACCAGATCAAGGAAGGGGGGATGGGGGCGATCTACAAGGTCCGCCACCGCCTCCTGGACGAGATCCGCGTCGTGAAGGTGATGCGGCCGCAGGCCTCCGCCAGCGAGGACCTGCGGCGCCGCTTCGTGCGCGAGGCCCGGATGGCGATCCGGGTGCGGCACACGAACATCGGCCAGCTCTACGACTTCTCCATCGACGACGAGGGGACCGCCGTCATCGTCATGGAGTTCATCGACGGCGTCACCGTGGGGGAGATCCTCGCCGGCGGTCCGCCGCCCACGCCCGGGTTCACCGTCGACGTCGCGATCCAGGTGCTGCAGGCGCTGAGCTGCCTGCACCACAACGGCATCGTGCACCGTGACGTCGCCAGCGACAACGTGATGATCACCCGCAGCTTCGACGGGCGCCCGCTGGTGAAGGTCATCGATCTGGGGATCGCCAAGGACCCCGCCGGGGACGCCACCGCCACCGTCAGCGGGATGTTCATCGGCAAGGCCCGCTACGCCGCGCCGGAGCAGTTCCGCGGCGAGGGGGGGCACGGCCCCTCGCCGGCGTCGGACCTCTACTCCTTCGCCGTGCTCCTCTACGAGATGCTCACCGGAACGCTGCCGGTCCCGGGCTCCTCCTTCGCGGAACTGGCGGCGGGGCACCTGTTCCAGGAGCCGATCCCCTTCGCGCGGACCGATCCCGACGGGCGCGTTCCCGAGGGGCTTCGCGAGCTGATCCTGCGCTGCCTGGAGAAGCACCCCGAGGACCGGATCGGGAGCGCCGAGGAGCTTGCGGAGCGCCTGCGCCCCTTCGGGAGCTCCGGGGGGGCGGACCCGTCGGAGCTCGACGCCCTGCTGGCGCGGGTGCGAGGCCCGGACGCCGGCGAGGGGCCACCGGCGGCCGCGGCCGCCGCCGCACCGGCCTCCCTGCCGCTTCTCGAGACGCCGCGGGCGCGCACGGTCCTCGACGCAGTGATCACCCCCACCCTGGGCGAGGAGGAGATCGAGCTGCTGGAGGCGGTGCGGGAGCATCGCGTGCCTCCTCCGTCCGCCGTCGGCGCGTCCGGGCCCGCGCCGCCGCAGGGGACGGCTGCCACGGCGGCTCCCCGTCCGGCGGGATCCACCGCACCCGCGTCCCGCCCCGGGACCGAGCCTCCGCGCCGTCCGGCCCCGCCCCCCTCGGAGGCCCGGCCGCCGGCGCCCCCGGTCGAGGAGCCGCTGGGGCCGCCTGGCCCGGAGGACGAGGAAGCGGCGTTCGCACCCCGCCCCCGGAGACGGCGGGAGATGGAGGTGGAGGAAGAGGAACCCGCGGAGCGCCCCCGGCGTCCGCGGCCCCGCCGCGAGCCGCGGCCGGCGGAGCCCCCTCCGGCCCGGCGCGGCCGGGACCTCCCCAGGTCGCTGGCGCTCTGGGGCGCCGTCGCCGTGGTCCTCCTGGGGATCGGCAGCTACGCCGTGTGGGTGGGGCTGCGGGATCCCTTCGCGGACCAGATCGCCGCGGTCCGGACGATGCCGTCCGACACCGGCGAGGCAGTGGCCGACAAGCTCGAGCGCGTCGCCGCGCTGAGCGCCCTGGTCCCGAAGGACGACCCTCGCCGCGAGGAGCTGGAGCGGGAGCGCGAGCGCCTGACCCATCTGCAGGAGCTGCACCGTTACCTGGACCGCCTGGCCCAGCTCGGGGCGACCGCCACCGATCCCGGGGCCGACGCGGCGCGGGCGGATCGCGACGCCCGGGATGCCGAGAACCTCTGGGACCTGATCCGCGGCTACCGGCAGCGCTTCGTGGCCCGGGATGGCGACGCGGCCCGGGTCGAGCAGTCGGCCCGCGAGACGCTGCGGCGGATCGCGGAGGTCACCGGCTCCGAGCGCCTCCGGAGGCTGGCGGAGGAGCAGTGATCGCCGCATCCGCGGGCGCGACGGTCACCCCCTGGGCGGCCACGAGGTGGGCCTGCACGCCCCAGCCGCCGAAGCTCTCCGAGACCGCCAGCCACAGCTCGTTCGTCCCCTCCCGCAACGACAGCGGGACCGTGTCGAAGTAGCCGATGGTCCCCAGGTAGCGGAAGTCGCGGGTGCGGTACCCGTTGTCGCCGGCGTAGAGCAGCGCCCCGTCCAGGAAGACCCGGACCCGGTCGCTGTAGCCGAACCGCAGCAGGACCCGGCGCGCCCGGTCGGAGACCAGCCGGGCCCGGGCGATCACCGTGTCGGCCCCCTCCTCCGGGCCACCGAGGGAGGCCAGGTTCGCCAGGCCGGTCTCCTCGGTCTCCAGCGGCCGCCACCCCGTGTCGGCGAAGCGGGCCGGGTCGATCTCGGTGCGATCCGCGAGGTCCTCCTCGGCGAAGGGGGCCGAGACCTCCCACGTCCGGATGGAGCCCACGGGCGCCGGGGAGGGCTTCGCCGGGGTGCCGCGCAGGGGAAAGGTGCCTCGCTGCACGCGGAAGCGGGAGTAGTGGGCGGGGGCGAAGTGGGCGTTGACGCCGACCTTGCCCGGTCCTGGCGGCCGCTTCAGGCGGCCGACGACCACCGCCGGCGTCTCCGGGTCCCCGACGTAGATCTCGGCCCGATCCCCGGCGACGACGATCCGCACCGTGTTCCACCGGCCGGCGGGGAGGTCGATGGAAGCCCCGTAGCCCTCGCCGTGGTAGAGCTGCCAGGACGTCAGGCCGTGCAGGATCGGGGTGTACTGGCACGCGTCCGGCTTCCCCGACTGGTGCGGCCGGACGTAGAATTCCTCGCCGTTCCCCCCCTCCTGCAGCCTCCACACCCCTCCCATGAAGCCGCGCTCCGGTCCGAAGGCGATGTCGAACTCGATGATCCCGTCGGTGAGCTCGAGGTCGCGCACCGTGGCCAGGCCCTCGCGGATGAAGAGGCTCGGTCGCCCCAGGTGCTCCTCGAAGCGGTGCTCCCGCGCCCGCACCTCCCATCGCCCGTCGTCGAACGGGATCTCCTCCGGCCCCGCGGCGACCGCCGCCGTCGTCGCGATCAAGCTCACCGCCAGCATTCTCATCCGCGGTCGTCCTCCGGTCCCGGTGGATAACCCGGCTCCCGGCGTCGTGTTCCCGCACCGGTCGCGTTCGTTTGCCCCGCCGGGCGGGGACGCGGCGGTCCGTCGCGGGCAGGGGAGGGACGGCGGTTCCGCGGCGCGTCCGGGGAAAGACGGGATCGTGGCGCCGGATCGCGGAACTCGAGAAACCGGTGCCGGGGGTGGGCGTGCGCTAGAATAGCCCTCCTTCTACCGTCTTCCCGGCGGCGCCGGGAGAGAACAGGAGCTTGCCCCTCCGGATGGCCGCGCTGCGATACCGCACCCTGGACGACGGCGACCGCCCCGCCCTCGACAGCCTCCTCTCCCGGGCGCCGATGGGCACCGTCTTTGCCGATCCCGACTGGATGCCGGTCCTGGAGCAGGCCTCCTGGACGGCGCGGCCCGTCGCCGTCGAGAAGGATGGCGACCTGCGCGCGTGCGCCCTGCTGGGCACGCGCCGGGTGCCGGTCTCGGGCTGGCGGTTCCAGGACCTGCACGGCAGCCTGGTAGGTCTCGACGCCGAGGCGATCCGGTATCTCCTGGCGGGCATCGTGGGGGAGGCCCGGCAGGCCGGCGTGCTGCGCGTCCGGGTGTCGGTCAAGTACCCCGCGGCAGACCTCGCCGAGCGGATCGGTGCCTCCCTGCGCGACCTGCTTCCCGCCTCGCCGGATCGGTCCCACACCTCGGAGGATCTCGGAACCTACTGGCTCGACCTGCGGGAAGAGGCGGGATGGGCACCCGAGGCCTGGAGCGCGAACAAGCGGCGCGATCTGCGGAAGGGGGAGCGGGAGGGCGTCGAGGTACGGTCGGGAGAGGAGCCGGGGGATCTCGAACGCTTCGAGCGGATCTACCGCGCGACGTACGCGCGGAAGGGCCTGGAGACGAAGCGGGAGGGCTACTTCGAGGCCCTGCGGCCGCTGTTCCGTCGCGGCCGGATCGCGCTCTTCTTCGCGTGGTACGGGGGAGATCCGGTGGCGGCGACGATGCTCGGCGTGGGGACGATCTCCCGCTATCTGCTCGGCGGGACGGTGGATGTCGCCACGCCGGTGCCGCCCACGGGACCCGGACTGCAGTACGCGATGATGCGCCACGCGGCGGCCCAGGGTGCCGAGTACTACGATTTCGGCGGCGCACCGGGGCCCGAGCCCGTGAAGGGCCACCCGAACTTCGGCGTCTGGCGCTTCAAGCGCGGCTTCAACGGCCGCTACGTGAAGTTCGAGGACGAGTACGACCTCGTCCTGCGGCCGCTGCGGGAGCGCCTCGTCGAGGCGGCCCTCGGCCTCCGCAGCCGGGCGGGTGGGTGATGCCCGAGGACACCGTCTTCTATCTCGCGTACGGATCGAACGCCGATCCGGAGCGTTTCCGATCGCGCGTGGGCCCCTGGATCTCGCGCCGCGCGGCCCGGCTCGACGGGCACAAGCTGCGCTT
Source organism: Acidobacteriota bacterium (assembly GCA_050115015.1). Lineage (GTDB taxonomy): Bacteria > Acidobacteriota > Polarisedimenticolia > CBDVAL01 > CBDVAL01 > JASFRI01. The sequence continues at coordinate 1,279 of JASFRI010000109.1, read as the reverse complement.
CGCCGCCAGCGTGCAGTCCGAGGGCGGGGGCGGCGCCGTCATCGACGAGGATCCGGACGGGAGCGTCGACGGCGTCCTCTACGAGATCACCATCGAGCAGATGGAGGCCATGGATCGGGAGGAGTTCGACCCGTCGCGCGACATCTCGAGGGTCGGGCGCCGGCTCACGGTCCGGGTCGAGACCGACGAGGGGGCCGTGGAGGCGGAATGCTACACGGTCCGGGACGACGGGGGCCGGCGTGCGCCGTCGGAGCGCTACCTGGGCCACATCCTCCGGGGGCTGGAATCGGCGGGCCATCCGCCGGAAGCGCTGGAGCGCGTCCGCCGCGCCGCGGGCTAGTCGACGGCCCGGCGGACCGTCTCGCGCGCCAGGAGAGCCGCCGGGTTCACGAGCTCGGGCCGGTCGGCCTCCTCGCCGAGCAGCAGCGGGATCTCCGTGCAGCCCAGGATGACGGCTTCGGTGCCGCCGTCCCGCGCCGCCGCGACGGCGGCGCGGGCCGCGTCCCGGTCGGCCTCCTCCTCCCGCCCCTCCATCAGCCGCAGGATGGCCTCGTCCAGGCGGGCACGGGCCGCCTCCGGAGCCGTGACGAGGTCGATCCCCTCGGGCCCCAGGCGCTGCCGGTAGACGTCCGGGATCCCCAGGCCGACCAGCCCGGCCCGAGCGCATCCCCGGCGCTGCAGCTCCTCGATGGTGACGTCCACGATGCTGACGATCTCGCATCCGGCTGCCGCGGCGATCTCGTCGAGGAACAGGTGGGGCGTGTTGGACGGGATCGCCAGCAGGTCCGCCCAGGACCCCAGCCGCGCCGCCGCGTCGAGGACCCGCGGGTCGAGCGTCAGCGGCTGCCGGGCGCGGCCCTCGTCGTCCAGGAGCACCGGTGGGTGACGGAGATACAGCGTGATGAGGGGCGGGTAGCCCTGGTTCATCCGCGGCTCCAGGACGCGGCGGGCCTCCGCGTGGAGCCGGGCCTCGAAGTCCATCGTCGCCTGCGGCCCCAGCCCGCCGAGCACGCCGATCGTCCGCATTCCGCCACCTCCCGGGCGCCGTGACCCGCCTCCCGGCGGGGCCCGCGCCTCATTCTAGCCCGCATGATTCATGGGGGGCAGGCCCCAGAGGCTCCTCGGGGACGCCCGACCTGCGTTGGTCGGCCTTGACGGGCCTCCTCACCCTCCTGCGGCGGTCGGCCATCCCCGAGGCGCCTCTGACATCCTGCAGCCTCTCGTTCTCCGTCCGTTTCCGCAGGTCTTCCGGACTGGCGCCCGAATCGAGACCGGTCGA
>JASFRI010000108.1:0-11273 GCA_050115015.1 Acidobacteriota bacterium | reverse complement strand
CGGCGACGGCCGCCATGTCGGCGGTGAGCCGGTCGGCGAAGCCCTCCGTGGTCGCGATCCCGTCGTAGTCGCCGCCGGCCAGGTTCGCCTGGAGGGTCCGTGCGATCTCCTCCGCGGTCTCCTCGAAGACGTAGGAGCGCTGGAGGACCGTGGCGACGCGCTCGACGATCGCCTTCCTTGCGCCGGCATCGAGGTCCCCCGGAGCCGCGCCGGGCGGACGCCCGGGCAGGAGGAGGCAACTGGCGAGCAGGGCGGGCCGGATCACGTTTCGCTTCATGGGATCTCCCTTTCCGGAACGGGCACGGCGCGGCCGGAGCGCGGCCGTCAGGATCCCCTACGACTGGCGCCGACGTGCGGTTAGCCCGGATACGGCTGGCGGGAAACACGCCGACGCCTCCCGCGCCACGGTCGGGATCCACCCCGGGGACCCCTCCCGCCCTGACGCCGGGACGTTCGCCGCGTCAAGCTGCCCGATAGAGCATCTTCATGTACGGATCGCCATGGCGGCCTCAGGATGGGGACTCGCCCAGGCCGCGGCGCGCCATGACGATGGCGAAGACCACGCCCAGCGCGGCGCCGAGGGAGATGCCGATCGTCAGGTTGTCCATCGCGGTGCCGATCGCCGCTCCGACTCCTGCCCCGAAGACCAGGCCGTAGGCGACGTCGAGCGTCCGGGAAGGCTTGCGGTTCCGCATGGTCCTCCTCCGTCAGGGCATTCCTCCCGGCCGCGCCGCGGACGAAATGCGGGTGGACGCCGCACCCGGCGGGCGATCCGTTCCGGATCACCGCCACCACGGCAGCCGGCTGGTTTTTATCGGGATATTCCCGACCAGATGATGCCCTGACGGGCGCCCGGACGCAAGCACCCACGGGCCGTGGACGTTCCCCGCCCCGCGGATCAGAACTTGGCCGCCCAGGCGCGCAACCCCTGCATGATCATCTGGACGGAGATGGTCCCGACGACGAGCGCCATGATGCGACCGCCGATCTCGATGTAGCGCCGGACCAGCGGTTCGTTGCGCGGGCGCACGTAGTCGTGGACGGCCTTGAGGAGGGCCATCGCGAGGACGGACAGGATCGTCGCGGAGAGCACGATGAGGCACGCGGAGAGCGGATCGTGCCGCTGGCCGACGATGACGCTCGCGCTGATCGTTCCGGGGCCGACGAGCACCGGCATCGCGATCGCGCCCGCGACGTACTCGGACTCTCCACGTAGAATCTCGATGGCCGTGGGCCCGCGGAACACGAACTGCACGCCGATCAGGAGGAACACCACGCCGCCGAAGATCTGGAACGAGGCGAAATCGGCCTGCATGATGCTGGAGAAGACCGCGTCCCCCAGCAGGGCGAAGGCGCAGAACACGCCGCCGGCGATGAGGGCGGCGCGCAGGAGCACCCGGGCAAAGGCACGCCAGCTGAGCTTCTCCACGAGATCCACCAGGTAGAGGATCACGAGGAAAGGGTTGAGGAGCACGAGCAGGAGGCCGGCGGAACGCAGGTAGTCGCTCATCGGTGCGCCGGGATCTTCCCACGTCGCGGCGCGCGACTCGAGCGGTCCGGAGCCTTGTGTTGTGGCGGACTGTCGCCGTGGCAACGGGCGACGCAGGTGAGCCGGGGTGACGGGGACGGAGCGCTCATGCCGGAAGGACCCACCGACGGAGCGCCCAGGCGATCCCGCCGATCAGCGCGCCGAAGCCGGTGCCGATCAGCACCCCGCTGATCAGGAACTGCGCGCGCAGCCTGGTGCGCGGCCCTTGCATCCGATCCGCATACCAGGGGTTGCTCCGGATGTAGCGGTCCAGCAGAAGGGATTGCGTCGTGGCGTGCAGGGTGCCGGCCAGGGCGCTCGCGATCAGGACGGTCCGGAACGGGGCCTCGACGCCCGTGGTCAGGACGACCGTCACCCAGATCGCGTACAGGACCCACCAGGCGGGGATCTCGACCCATTGCCGCATGCCGATGAGCGACGACGCCAGTGCCATCGGCACGCCCGTCGCCGCGAGGCCGAGGATCAGGGGCCAGGGCAGTTCCTGCATCGCACTCTCCTCTCGCCACGCCGGGTGGCCCGGCGTAATCGTCAATCGGGATCACCCACCGCCCCGGGTCCGGCCCGCGACGCACCAGACGCGGTGCGGCACCGTCACCGGATCCGGGTACTTCCGGCTCAGGAGACGGGCCAGGTCGTCGTCGAACCGGCGGACCGCGTCCGGGGAGAGGCCGCCGGAGCCGACACCGTGGCAGGTCCGGATCCTGCCGCGCCAGCGCGCGTGGGAGAATGCCTCATCGTGGTCGTAGGCGAACGCCTCCACCAGGCTCAGACCGCCGCGGAGGACCTCGTCGATCTGGTCGGGGAAGACCCCCGTGGCGCCCGCCATCCCCCAGGAGGGGTTGCGCTCCAGGATCAGCGCCTCGGTGTCCTGCGCCACCGGCGAGTGCGCCGCCAGATAGCAGTAGCTCACGATCGCGAGGGTGCCACCGGGACGGAGGACCCGCCGGACCTCCGCGAGAGCGGCCGCTCCCTCGAACCAGTGCCAGCACTGGGACGCGGTGACGAGGTCGTAGGCGGACGCCTTCAACCCCGTCGCCTCGGCGCGGCCGACCCGGAACCCGGCAAGGTCCTGGAGGCCGCGCCCCGCCGCCAGGCTCCGCGCAGCGGCGATCTGCTCCTCCGACACATCGATCCCCACAACGGCCGCTCCCCTTGCAGCGAGCTCCAGCGCGACGAGACCCGGCCCCGTGCCGAGGTCGATGCAGCGGGCGCCCCGAAGCGGCGCGATGCCGTCGAGCCGCTCGTAGAACGACCCGGGCGGGCCCGGGCGGTGGGTCGCGTAGTCGTCGCTGTGCCTGCCGAAGTCGATGCGGGTCATCTGCCCTCGGGCGGCGCCAGTCGGCACCGGAACTCCGGCTCGAGTACCGGGGGGCCATCGGGGGCAAAGGAACGCCCGCGGAGGGCCAGCACGCGGAATTGTAGGCTACCCTCGCCGGCCCGGCAATGAGAATCCCCTCGCGTCGCGCCGGTGCACGGCCGGGCAGCGCACGCGGCGCGCCGTGGCGGTCACCTCCCGTGATGCCGGGGACGGAAGCGGGACCGGGGACGACGTTGCAGGTCCGGATCTTGCCGGAAGCGCTGTCCCGCTTCCGCTAGGATGGGTCCATGTCCTCCTCGTCAACCCCGCCGTCCCGCCCCGGGGTGTTCGCCGCCCTCGGTGCCGTCTACCTCCTCTGGGGATCGACGTACCTCGCGATCCGGTTCGCCATCGAGACGCTTCCCCCGCTGCTGATGGCGGGGACCCGCTTCCTCGTGGCCGGCGGTCTGCTCTACGGCTTCCTCCGCCTCCGGGGCGCGCCGGGGCCGCTGCGTGGCCAGTGGCGCCCGGCCGCGGTGGTGGGAGCGCTCATGCTGCTCGGGGGGAACGGCAGCGTCTCCGTGGCGGAGGGGTTCATCGCCTCCGGGGCGGCGGCCCTGCTTGTGGCCACCGTCCCGGTCTGGATCGTGCTGCTCGACTGGCTGCGGCCCGGCGGGATCCGACCGCGGACGCCGGTGCTCGTCGGGGTCGTCACCGGCTTCCTGGGGGTGGCGGTGCTCATCGGGCCGGGCGAGCTGGGCGGTGGGGCGCTGCACCCGGTCGGCGCCGCCCTCGTGCTGTTCGCAGCGCTCTCCTGGGCGGCGGGCTCGCTCTACTCGCGACACGCGCGGTTGCCCGCGTCGCCGCTGATGGCCACGGCGATGGAGATGCTCACCGGCGGCGCCATCATGGTCGGCTGCGGACTGGCCCTCGGAGAGGGGTTCCGGGTCGATACGGCCGCGATCAGCGGCCGATCGGTCGTCGCGCTCGGCTACCTGATCGTCGCGGGCTCGCTGGTGGCGTTCAGCTGCTACATCTGGCTGCTGCGGAACGTCCCCGCCTCGGTGGCCGCCACGTACGCGTACGTCAACCCGCTGGTGGCGGTCCTGCTGGGCTGGGCGCTGGCATCGGAACCGCTCACGCCGCGGACGTGGACTGCCACGGCGATCATCATCGGCTCGGTGGCCGTGATCACCGCCTGGCGACGGCCGGTGGCGCCCCCCGTCCCTCCCCCGCCGGGGCGAACCACTCCGGACGGGGAGCACCCCGTTGCGGCAGGACGTCCCGCCAACTCCCCTGTCCGGTCCCGGGGCACCTGAAGGAAGAGGACGACCGCGCGCCCCGGAGGTCAAAGCAGGCGCCAGGGCGCGCGCAGCGCGCGGCGGAGGAGGTCGCGGTAGGAGCGCTGCCCGAGGAAGACGTCAGCGATGGCGTCGGGAAAGGCCGGGTGCCGCGCCAGCGTGCGGAACGCCAGGGACGGCAGGCGGTAGATGAGGCCGGCCACGATCCGGGCCGCGCGGATCTCCTCGCGCAGGAACTCCAGGCGCAGATGGTACTCGGCGGCCGCCCGGCGGGGTCGATCGCCCGCCGCCAGGATCGCCTCGGCGGCCAGCCGTCCCGAGCGGATCGCGTAGGAGATCCCCTCGCCGGTGAGCGGGTCCGCCAGGCCCGCCGCGTCTCCGGCCAGCAGGATGCCGTCGCGGCCGGAGCTCCGACGCGGACGGATGGGGATCCGGTGGCCGGTGAGGCGTGCCTCGCGGACCCCGCCCCGCGCCAGGTCGAGAAGATCGACGTAGCGGCGGTACTCTTGACGAAGCCCGGGATAGCGGTGCCGGCGCGAGAACACGCCGACGGAGAGGCCTCCCTCCTTCGGGAACACCCAGGCATAGCCTTCCTCGGGCGGGCCGAAGTCGAAACGCACCTCCTGCGCCAGGGGGGCCCGCCAACCATCCGGGCCCGCGGGCAGCTCGCCCTCCAGCGCCACCCCGAGCCGTGCGGGGGGGCCGGGGACGGCACGCGCCACCCGGCTCTCGGCACCATCGGCGCCGATGACGGCGTCGGCGTGCAGCTCCGTGCCGTCCACCAGGCAGCCGTATCGCCCCTCCACGGACGAGAATCCCCGGAAAGCCGCCCCCTCGAGGCGTGCCGCGCCCGCCGCCTCCGCCTGGCGAGCGAGGTATGCATCGAAGTCGGAACGCATCACCATGGTGATCGGCGCGTGGGGGCGCTCCAGCAGGATCGGCTCCACCGCCGCGTGGTGGAGGACGATCCGGGAGACCCGGCGCAGCGGGATGTTCCGCTCGGTCGGGGCCGGGCACGGAAGGTCCGCCAGGGCCCGGGACACGACGCCGCCGCCGCAGGTCTTGTAGCGCGGCATCCGCTCCTTCTCGATGAGGGCGACGGACCGGCCCGCGCGCGCCAGCACCATGGCGGCGACGCTGCCGGCCGGACCGGCACCGATCACGGCGATGTCGAACGAGCGCTTCACGGAACGATCTCCCGACGAGCCGGCAACCTGCTGGCGGCGGTGCGCGTGGAGGCCGAGTATAGCGTGGAACCTGTCCCGAGAGCGCCCGGCACCCGGATCGCGATAGCATGAGGTGCCCGGCGGCACAGCGGACGGGATCCCGATGCGCGACCTTGAGCTCAGACCATTCCCCCTTGCCCTGCCCTGCCTGCTCGCTCTTGCGGGCTGCGCGGAGCCGGCCCCTCCCCCCGAGCCGCCTCTGGCCGTGCTGGAACAGAGACTGGCGCGGGCGGCCGAGGTGACCCTGCCCTCCCCGGCCCGCCCGGCCTGGGCAGAGGCGGTGCTGGAGAGGTCGGCGGAGGCCGGCCGTGCCCTGGACCGGATCTTCTGGGAGCAGTCCTGCCCGGGCGGGTGGGACATGCGGGCGAGGCTGCAGGCCTCCGGCGGCGCCTGGAGCCGCACCGCGACCGCACTGATGCGCTTCCACGCCGGACCCTTCGACCGGTTCCGGGGGCGCGAGCCGTTCCTGGACGTGGGACCTCGGCCCCCCGGAGGCGGACTCTGGCCCCCGTTCGCCACGCGGGGGGAGATCGCCGGGATGGTCGCGCGGCACCCGGAACTGGCGGAGGGGATCCTGGCTCCGCGCACGGTGGTGCGGGAGCGGGACGGGCAGCCGGAGGTGTTGCCGTTCGCGGAGGCCTACGCGGGGTGGCTCGCACTCGCCGCCGGGCACCTGCGGGAGGCGGTCTCGCTGGCGCGTGACGACGACACGGCGGACTACCTGATGCGCTGCGCCGATGCCATCGAGACGGGTGGCGGCTGCCGGCTACCGCCCGAGGCCGGCGGCCTGGCGGCGGTGCTGGGACCCTACGACCCGGGTGAGGACCGGCTGCTCCGGCGGAAGGCCGCCTATGTCGCCATGCTCGGCTGGATCGATCCGGAGGAGACCCGGCGGCTGGACCCGTTCCTGGCCGCGCGGGAGGCGCTGATCCGCTATCTCCCGGATACCCTGGAACTCCCGGAGGACGTGCCACCGGCGGTCCTCGTCGTGGCGGACGAGTTCTACCGCGGCGGCGGGGCGGCTCACGGCCTGCAGCCCGTCGCCTGGACCCGCCGGACGGCGGAGGGATCGTACTCCGTCCTCTGGCGGGACCGCATCGAGGCGCGCCGCGAGGTGATCCTGGAGCCCCTTTCGAGCCTCGTGCTCGATGTCGACCAGCGACCGTTGCTGACACCCGAGGGGTACTTCCAGCTGATCCTCATGCGGGAGCTGGGACGGGGCCTGGTCCCCCCGCCCGAGGTCGCCCCCGGCGACCCGGAGGTGGGGGCGGTGCTTGCGGAGGCGCGGGCGGGGGCGGTCGGACGGCACTCGATGGAATGGTTCCTGCGGCGCGGCGTGCTGCCCGCCTCGCTGGGCCGGGAACACCATACCGCGCTCCTGATGGAGCTGCTGGCGACGATCCGCGCGGGGGAGGACTCGGTCCCGGGCCGGGCGGCGCTGATCGCCCTCAACTGGCACCGCGAGCAGGGAGGGATCCTCCACGATCCGGACACGGGCCGCTTCCGGGTCGTCCCGGACCGGATGCTCGACTCCGAGACCGCGCTGGCCGGGGCGCTGCTGGCGGCGGAGACCTCGGAGACCGGCGCCGAGGAGCTGCTGGCGGCGTACGGCCACGCCGGATCCGAGGTCCGTGGGATGCTGGCAAGGACGGCCGACCTGCCGGTGGCGATCCGGGTTCCCGACGGCCAGAGGTGAACCCCGTCGAGGGCCCAGGAAGGCGCGAGGGGCCCCCGCGCGGGCGGCCGCAACTATGCTACCGCACCGGCCCGGGGCTGCGCATCAGGCTCACTCTTCCGGAGGATAGAGCGAGCGGATCTGCTCCCGATAGTTCGACTCCACCACGTTTCGCTTGACCTTGAGCGTGGGGGTGATCTCCCCTGCCTCCAGGGAGAAGTCGCGCGGCAGCAGGTGAAACGTCTTGATCTGCTCGTACCGGGGCCGCCCCTTCATCACCCGGTCCACCTGCCAACGGTAGAGCTGCAGGACCTTCTCGTGCCGCAGCTTCTCCTCGAGGGGGAGCTTCCCAAGGCCGTGACGGCGGCAGTAGGCCTCGAGGTTGTCGAGGTTCGGCACCAGCAGGGCGGCGAGGTACTTGCGGCGATCGCCGAGGACGACGGCGTTGGCGATGTACTTGTTCGCCTTGAGGTCGTTCTCCATCGGTTGCGGGGCCACCATCTTGCCCCCGGAGGTCTTGAGGACGTCCTTCTTTCGGTCGGTGATCGTCAGGAATCCCTGGTCGTCGAGGCGGCCGATGTCCCCCGTGCAGAACCAGCCGTCGCGGAAGGCCTGCCGGTTGGCGTCCTCGTTCTTGTAGTATCCGGACATGACGTTGGGCCCCTGCACCAGGATCTCCCCGTCCTCGGCGATCCGGACCTTCACCCCCGGGATCACCGGCCCCACGGTCCCTAGCTTCACCATGCCGGGATGGTTGACGGCGATGACCGGTGAGGTCTCCGTCAGCCCGTAGCCCTCGTAGACCGGCAGGCCCACGGACCAGAAGAACTCGGCGAGGCGCGGGTTGAGCGGCGCCCCCCCGGAGATGAAGTAGCGCAGCTTGCCGCCGACCCGCGCGCGCAGCTTCTGGAATACCAGCCGGTCCGCGATGGCGGCCTGGAAGCCGAGCGCCCCGGGGACGGGATGACCCTCGACGAGGTAGGGGATCTGCCGCCTGCCGATGTCGAGGCCCCAGAAGAAGATCTGCTTCTTGAGGCGCGGTCCCTGGTTCACCGTCTCCATGACCCGGGCGTAGAATTTCTCGAACACCCGCGGGACCGCGACGGCCAGCGTGGGACGGACCTCCTGCAGGTTCTGCGGCACCGCCTCGATCGACTCGGCGTACGCGATGGTCGCCCCGCGGGCCAGGTAGACGTACTCCACCATGCGCTCGAACACATGGGACAGCGGCAGGAAGGAGAGAGCCACGTCGTCCTCGGTGATCGGCATCAGGGACACCACCGACCGCACGTTGCCGAGGAAGTTCTCGTGGGTCAGGGTGACCCCTTTCGGGAGACCCGTGGTGCCCGACGTGTAGATGATGCTCGCCAGGTCCTCGGGCCGGACGGCGTCCCGCAGGTCCTCGAACAGGTGCGGCCGGCGGCTGGCGGCCCGTCCGCCGGCCTCCCGGAGGGCCGCCCAGGAGGAGACCCCCTCGGGGGCGGCCCCGGGCGGCGGATCGAAGGCCAGAATCGTCTCCAGATCCGGGAGATCGCCGCGAATGGCGAGGATCTTCGCGACCTGTTCCGGGGTGGAGCAGATCACCGCCCGGGCGCCGCAGTCGGCCAGGACGTGGCGGATCTGATCCTCCAGGAGGGTCGGGTAAAGCGGCACGTTGGCGGCCCCCAGGGACTGGATGGCCAGGTCCGCCAGGCACCATTCCGGGCGGTTCTCCGACAGCAGTCCGACCCGATCGCCGCGCTCCACGCCGGCGTCCCGCAGCCCCAGGCAGGCGGCGCGGACCCGCCGGTCGACCTCCGCGGTGGCGATGTCATGCCACCGCCCCCCCTCCTTGAACCGCAGCAGGGCCGGTTTCCGATGGCGGGCCATCAGGTTCGACAGCAGATCGGGCAGGACCTTGATCTCCATCCGGCGTGGAACCCCCTGGTGGAAGCCTAGAACTTGAAACGCAGCGACGCGCCGAGGATGCTGATGCGGGTGGCGTAGCTCCCGGCGATCACCGAATCGTCGGCCGGCACCTCCGGCACGTCCCGCCCCGCAAAGCGGATGTACTGGTAGTACGCGTCCACGCCGAACAGCCCTCCGGGCATGGTGTAGCCGTAGCCGACCTGGGCGGACTGACGATCGGCGTCCGGCAGGGACGGCCGCACCGACGTGTCGGGGATGGGGTTCTGATCGGCGTACAGGCCCCAGCGGATCTCGTGCCGGTCATTGAACGCATAGCCGACGCCGACCCGCCAGGACATCGTGTTGTGCCAGTTCTCCGGCACGACCTGGTCGGCGACGATCGGAATTGGCCCAAAGGAGCTCTGGTTCTCGAACTGCAACGGGAGTTCGCCGAAGCTGCTCCACTCCGTCCAGACGGCGTCGAACTCGAACGACCAGGCGTCCCCCACCCAGCCGACGGCGAAGACGGCTCCCGCCGGCAGCGGGAGCACCGACGAGCCGGGGCCGTCGACGAATTTCGCTGAAAGCGGCTGTAATGGCGGCTGCAGCCCGATCAGCGCATCCGGAACGCCCTCAAAGGTCACCGAACCGTCCAGTTCCAGCCGCGCCCTGCCGCGGTAGCTCAGGCCGAGATGGATGCCGTCCGGGTTCCGGTACTGCAGACCCAGGGTGTACGTGTAGTCGGTGTCATCTCCTCGGAGGTTCGTGAATGCCTCTTGCCCCAACGTGGGTGGCGTCGTGATCGGTGCAAGCGAATCCAGGTTGATAAACCGCGAGAACGCCCGGACCTCGCCGGTGACGTAGGTCAGACCGGCGGCGACGGAGAACGAGTCGCTGATCCGGATGCCGAGGACGCCAGTGAGGTAGATCGCCCGGACCTCGGCGTGCTGGGACGAGAACCGGAGCGGCGATTGGTCGTCCCACTCGGTCTCGAGTCCGAAGGGGGTGTAGGCGCCGATCCCCCAGGAGATCCGCTCGGAGGCCCGGTTCGTCAGGTAGAGGTGCGTCGGATAGGCCTTGTTCCGGACCATCTCGTCATCGCCCAGGGTCGGGCTCCGGAACTGCGTCTCCCCCAGGAAGAGCACGGAGGACCCGAAGACGATCTGCCAGTCCTCGAGCGCGGTGATGCCGGCGGGGTTGTAGAAGATCGCGCTGGCGTCGTCCGCCCGCGCGGTGAAGGCGCCGGCCTGGGCCGAGGCCTTCGCGCCCTGCTCGTAGATCAGATAGCCCGACGCCAGCAGCGGTCCGCCGCTGACCAGCGCTCCCAGCGCACACACCAGGAATCGTCTCATGTGGCCGTCCTTCCGGGGCCCGGAATGAGAGGGAGCCCCGCGCACGTGGAGGGCGCGGGACGATCGGCGACGGTCGACCCGGCGAGCCCCGGCCGGCGACCGCCTGCGATCCCTCGACCTTCATCCGACCCCGCATCCAGGGGAGGCGGGGGGCCGATCGATGCCTGGCGTGGTCGGGCGCGAACGGCGCCCGATTGTACTCGAAGCGATACTGCGTGGGCCAGCCGGCTGCCGGAAGCCCCCGGGGCCCCGTCGACCGGCCGGGACGGGCCTCTAGAAGTTGTACTGGAAGCTGGCGCCCGCGGCCAGCTCGGTGGAGTTGTAGGTCCCGGGAACCACGCCCGGACTGTAGGCGGAGGCGTCGGCCTCGACGCCCGCCCAGCCCTGGGCGAACACATCCACCTTGATCTTGCCCTCCATGCCGGTGTAGCCGTAGCCCACGGTGACGGCGCCGCGGCTCAGCATCGGCGAGTAGGGCCGCACGTACTCCTCGCGGGCCGGCGACGGATCGAGGCTCAGCCCGAAGCGGATGGCGTGAGCGTCCGTGAAGTTGTAGTCCGCCCCCGCGAAGAGAGAGTAGGTATCCCGCCAGCGCTCGGGGTAGTCCAGATCCGTCGTCGTGTAGTAGGTGCCGCCGAGGCCGTAGACAACGCCGTTGACGTCCTCCACGTCGATGCTGATGTCATCGAAGTTCCGCCAGCGCGTGTAGAGGAGATCCACCTCCCAGTCCCAGTTCCCCTGTCCCTCCCGGCCGAAGCCGATCTGGAACGAGGCGGGAAGGACGATGTTCGCCGACGCGGGGCTGTCCGTGAAGGCCGCCCCCATGGGGCAGTAGCCGTTGCCGGACGGCTCCCGCGGCTCGCAGCCGGCGGGGTTGATCAGGCCCTGGCTGGGCAGGAAGCTGAAGCCCGCCTCGCTGATGTCCTGCCACTGCTCCTTGCCCTTCATCCGGACGATCCGCTGGCTCCGGTAGGAGACGCCGAACA
>JASFRI010000107.1:0-11343 GCA_050115015.1 Acidobacteriota bacterium | reverse complement strand
TCGACGATCTCGCCGGGACGTTTTCGGACGGGAACGACTACTTCTACCGTGTCGACGAGCACGGTGGACCGACGCTGATGATGACCCTGGAGCCCCGCCCGGTGGAGGACACCATCCGGATTCACCTGGTTCCATAGCGCCCGCACGTGTCCCCACCCCGGGCCCCCTTGCCGCCGGGTCCGGCTCAGCAAGCCGCCGCCACGGGCGCACCCTCCTGGCCAGCTCGACAAGACCGAACGTCACCGGCCACCGCGTCTACCGAGCCGCCTCGCCAGGATGGAGGCTATACTGCCTCCGCCGATGCACCTCCTGGAAGAACAAGCTGCGTGACACTCAAGGGGAGGGGTCTCGACCTGCTGCTACGACGACATGGACTCGCCATGCGCCTGTAGCCAACTCGTGAGCTGCGCGTTATCGCGCGCGCTCGCCTCCGCAGCGCCATCGCCGTAGTAATACAGCGTGACGATCGCGGTCATGTTACCGGCGATCGGTCCGACACCGATCCACCCCGTACCGGGGAAAGGTCGCTCGAGGCGAATCATGACCCGGTTGCTGCGGCCGCGAACGACGTCTTCGATCTCGCCCGAGAAGGCCGGGACCCCATCCATGTCGCAATCGACGGAGACTCCCTTCGCGATCTCTCTCACGCCCAATGCGCCCGTCAGCCTCTCGAACGCCTCGTCCTTCGAGCCCGGCACCGGGCCCATGGCCTGGACGACACCGCTCGGCTCTTCGGCGTGGCGCTCGACGTAGTTCCGCAGCAAATGGAAGAAGGCAGGCCAACCGGCTTCGGTGTCCCCGACCTGCGTATCCCACGAGTCGTCCTCGGCGAAGAGCGTCTGCACGAGCCGTACGACGCACGTTCCTCCTTCCTTCGTCTCGACGGTCCATTCGTACGCGATCTTCGGCGACCCCGGGCCGAAGGCATTGTCCCCCTCGGTGGCGAAATGCCTGGGCGGATCCCAGGCCGTGAGCTTCGCGACGGGCACCATCTCGTCGCCCATCTTCGTGCGGACTTCCCCGCCGACGCGCTCGTCGAACTCCGTCTCCATCGCCATGAACCAGGACTTGATCCCGGGCCCGGTTGCGATGGCCTTCCAGACAGCCTCGGGCGAGGCCTGAATCTCGACCTCCGTCTCCACGCGGCGCCGGCCTTTGTCGTCCTTTTCCAGGGTCATGGTCTTTCCTCGATCGGATGGGCGAGGACGACCAGGCGGTGCACGCGGCCGTCCGACGCCGAAGGGTTGTGGTAGTGGGCGACGAGGTTCGTGATCGCCTCGCCGAGCTCTTGGGTGAAAGCCGAGCGATCGGCCGGTGTGGCGAAGTTCACTTCGGTGTCGATGGACAGCGTCGCCAGGCGCTTCTTTTCCGCTCGCGCCCGCCGCACTAGACGCCCGACCTCGCGCACGGCCCGTGCTGCGAGCGCGATGAGGTATCCAGCCGACAGGCGGTCGGCGGTGCGATCGGGATCGCTCGCCACCGGCCCGAGGGCGTCGGGCGACACGACGTACGAGGCGGCCGTGGCCACCAGCCGTCGCTCGGTGATCCCGCCCCACTTGCGGTTCTCGGCCACGTGGGCGAGCCCGCGTTCCTCGAGCGCCCGCAGGTGGTAGTTCACCTTCTGCCGCGGCAACCCGACCCGCCGGGCCAGGGTCGCGGCCGAGCGAGGCTCGGTCAGCTCGGAGAGGATCCGAGCCCGGAGAGGGTCCATCAGCGCCGCCGCCACGACGGGGTCCTCGACGGTTTCGATGTCCAGCATGGAGAGATCAGAGCATTGACAGGAAATATTGTCAAGGGGATCTTGGAGGCCCAGCGGTTACGGTCTTGGCCAACCTCGAAGGGTGCAGAAAGCTGACCAATCGCAAATCATTGCCAGGCCATCACTTGTGACCACGCGACGATGGCTCGCATGGCCCAGATCTAGCCGTCGCACATCGTGATCGCGTCGCTCGCTGGGCTCATGAACCGGCAGCAGGCCGACGTCCTGGATTACCTGATCGGGGAGAACCGGCTACTGGAGGAGCAGCTCAAGGGACGGCGGCCCCGACTGCACGACGACCAACGGACACGGCCGGTCGCCGCCGCCTGGGCGCACCCGTCCCGGCCAGCTCGACAAGAGCGGACGTTTCCGGCCACCGCGGCTACCGGGCCGCCTCGCCAGGATGGAGGCTGTTCTGCCGTCTCTGAAGACGACGTCGATTCGACGCTGATCTTGGGAGGCGAAGATCGCTGGTCCGGTACACCGCGGCGGGTTATCCGGACGGTTCACTGCTCGAAGCAATAGAGCCGGCGGCTGGTGTCGCAGGCAGCCGTTCCGTAGCTGGCCCAGCCGAGATTCGTCAGCACGGCCCTTCCCCAGCGACCCGAGGAGGCGTCGGTCCCGTCCGACCAGTCCGAGCAGGCTTCCGCGAAGTAACCCCCGCTGTAGGTGGAGCCCGTCCACGTCGCCGCCGTCCCGACCGTGTCGCCGTTCTCGTCCAGGCTGATGGTCGCCAGGAGCGGATCGGTCGCGGGGTCATCCACCAGATCCGCCCAGTCGTCCGCGATGATCACGCCGTCGGTCCGCGCATAGGGGATCGTTGCGTGCGCGAGTCGCGACGCCGCCGACGCGGTGCTGTCCGAGAGCCACGCCTTGTAGGTCCCGGTCAGGCCCGCGGCGTCGGCGAGGCTCTGGCAGGTGGCATCGGCGCCGGCGAGCCCTCCGAGGTCCCCGGCGGAGCGCGTGCTGGTCACGAACACGGTCTTGGTCGGGCACGTCTCCACCGCCTGGAAGGCGCAGGCGACCGGGCTCTGGCTGCGGGCGATCCCGTCGCTCTGCAAGCCGTAGGAGCCCTCGCACCCACCTGCGGAGCTCTGCGGCACGACCACGTAGTAGCGACCGCCGCCGCCGGGCGTCAGGGTCAGCGACGTGGTACCCCCCGTGCTGCACCCGGACACCGGAACGTGACTCGTGAAGTCTCCCAGCGCGCCCTCGTAGACGGCGTAGTCGAGATCCGTCGCCAGGCAGGAAGAGCCCCAGGAAAGGTCGAGGTCGCCGGGGATGGCGGAGTACGTCACCGTCAACGGCGCGCCGGCCACCAGACGTCCGTCGGGTACCGCGCCCGCCGAGGGCAGCGGCGTGATCGCCCAGAACACCCCCGACGTCGTCGTGGGAGCAACGCCGTCCTCGTTCACGTCGATCGTCGAGAGGTTCACCTGCGCCGAGTCGGCATCCATCGGGTAGAGATCCAGGAACGATTCCAGCGGAGGCGGAGTGCCCGAGAGCGCAACGTAGAGACAGAAGTCTGCGTTGTTTCCGTCGGGGAAGACGCAGGCGGTGAAAGACGCGGTGCCCGCGTTCTCGTAGAGCAGGATCGGGTCATCCACCGAGTCCACCGGCACGTTGTTGACGAGAATCCCCACGGTTCCGGGATTGTACGCTGCCATCGCATCCTCGGCGCTGATCGCTGTCTCCGGCTCGGAGAAGATCGCCGTGACCAGGAACTCGTCCCCCGCGGAGTAGTTGAGCAGGTCGTCGTCCAGCGTTGCCGACGCCTCGAAGAGGAACCGCCGACCGGCGAACTGCCCGCCCGCGCAGGACTCGCTGTCGGGGTCGGGAGCGGTGCAGCTATCCGTGGCCTCGCTGCAGCTCTCCCGGCAATCGGCATCCCCGTCGGGTCCGGGGCAAGGACCTCCGGGCGACACGCAGGCGCCGGACTGGCACTGGTCCATCCCGGTGCAGAACAGGCCGTCGGTGTCGCAGTTGGTCCCGTCCGGATCCGGTGCGGTGCAGTCGTCGGCCGCCTCGTCGCAGCTCTCGGCGCAGTCGCTGTCCCCGTCGGGCCCCGTGCACGGATCTCCGGAGCCCGTACAGGTTCCCGACTGGCACGCGTCGCTGCCGTCGCAGAAGAGACCGTCGTCGCACGGCGTGCCGTCGTCCGCGTTGAGGCTCACCGAGCACGCGCCGCCGCTGCACGCATCGGCAACGGTGCATGGGTTGCCGTCGTCACAGCCGCTCCCGTTCGGGTCGGGAGCCGTGCAGGAGTCGGACGCCTCGTCGCACGTCTCGCTGCAGTCCCCATCGCTATCCGGTCCCGGGCAAGGGTCGCCGGTGCCCGTACAGGTCCCCGACTGGCACGTATCGGCGCCGTCGCAGAAGAGACCGTCGTCGCACGGCGTGCCATCGCCCGCATTGAGGCTCACGGAGCACGTGCCGCCACTGCACGAATCGGAAACGGTGCAGACATTACCGTCGTCGCACCCGCTCCCGTTCGGGTCGGGGGCGGTGCAGGCGTCGGCGTCCTCGTCGCACGTCTCGCTGCAGTCGCCATCACCGTCCGGCCCGGGGCACGGATCGATCCCCGAGGCCACGCAGACCACGTTCTGGCACGTGTCCGCGCCGTTGCAGAAGATGCCGTCGTCGCAGGGGAGCCCGTTGGGGACCGGCGGCCCGGAGATACAGAGGAAGGCGAAGCAGAGATCTCCGTTCGTGCACGGGTTCCCATCCTCGCAGGGCGTACCGTCCGGCTGGCCGGCGCATGACTGGGCCTACAGCGGGGACGTGGAGAGCAGGATTGCCGAAAACAGCACGCTGACCGCGAGTCGGAGCTTGTTCACGAGCCCCCCCCTTCGATATCAAACCATCTCTTTTGGGATTGAAATGCCGCGAGCGAAGGGTAACCAGAAGACCACCCACCGTCAACTAGAGCCCCGCCAGAGTCGTCACCCTCGGTGGAGCATCCCGGGAATCCTCTGCCTCTGGAACCCGGGTCGGGAGGTCAGGACACCCCCTTCAGGTTGCGGTCCAGGAAGCCCAGGATGCCGCGGTAGCCCACGAGCTGGTTCTCCTTCTTCCGGAAGCCGTGCCCCTCGTCGTCGAAGACGATGTACTCGACGATGACACCGTTCCCCTTCGCCGCCTGGACGATGTCGTCGGACTCCACCTGGAGGACCCGGGGGTCGTTCGCCCCCTGCAGCACCATGAGCGGCCGGACGATGTTCTTGGCGTTGAACAGCGGCGAGATCCTCCGGAGCCGCTCGCCGTCGGCGGCGGGATCCCCCATCTCCTGGTAGAGCGCCTCCCGGAACGACTCCCACCAGGGCGGGATGCTCTCCAGGGTGCGGACCCAGTTCGAGATCCCGAAGAGGTCCACCCCGACGGCGAACTCCTCCGGCGCCAGCGTCAGGGCGGCGAGGACCATGTAGCCGCCGTAGCTGCCTCCGATGATCCCGATCCGCCCGGCGTCGACGTACCCCGTGTCGATCAGCATCGCCTTGCTGGCGATGCAGTCCCGCAGGTCCGCCTCGCCGTGCTGCTGGTCGTCCATGCCGTAGAAGGTCTTGCCGTAGCCGCTGCTGCCCCGGTTGTTGATGGCGTAGACCACGTAGCCGTGGTTGACCAGGTACTGCAGCAGGGCGCTGTAGCCGATCCGCGACTGGCCGCCGGGCCCGCCGTGAACCCAGACCAGCGCCGGCGCCGGGTCGTCCTTCGACACCTGGTGCGGCCTGTAGAAGATGCCGGGGACCTCCACCCCGTCGTACGACGCGAAGCGGACGACGTGCCCGTCGACCAGGTCGTCGGCGTCGATGGAGTTCGCCAGGGAACGGGTCAGCGCCCGCGGTCCGGCGCCGCCCAGCTCCTGGACGTAGAGGTCCCGGGGGTGGCGGCTGCTGCTGACGTAGAACGCCAGCATCCCCTCGTCCCGGGAGAACGTGACGCTCGTGATGTCCCCCTCGGGGAGGTCCGGCAGCGGGACGACCTCCATGGTGGCCGTGTCGTAGACCCGGACCTCGGTCCGGGCATCGTCGTTGATCCCCACGACCAGGTACTTGCCGGTGCGCGACGGTCGGGCGTAGAGGACGTCCCAGTCCGGCTGCACGAGCGTCTCGGTGGTACCGGACGCCAGGTCGTGGCGCACCAGGTGGGCGAACTCCGTCCCCTCGTCCGTCCGGTAGTAGAGGCTCTTCCCGTCGGCGCTGAAGGCATCGGGCCGGTTCGCGACGTTCCCCTCGTGGGGCGTGATGTGCTTCATCTCGCCGGACTCCCGGTCCAGGACGTAGATGTCCGAGTCCTGGGTGGTCCGGCTCTTGCTGAAGGCGAGGTAGCGGCGATCCGGCGAGATGTCGGCGAAGTCGTAGCCGGTGTCGTCCTCGTAGATGCGCTCGCGGCCGTAGCCCTTGACCGCGTACTCGTAGATGTCGAAGTAGCGCTCGTCCCGCTCGTTGGTGCCGACGAAGAACGAGGTGTCGTCCCGCGCCCAGCCGAGGAAGGCGGCCTTGAGCTTCTCCCCGGGGGTCAGGTCCCGGACGTGCCCCGAGGTCTCGCGGACGTAGAGATGCGTCAGCTCGTTCCCCCCCTGGTCGCTCTGGTAGAGGATGCGCTCGTCGGCGGGAAAGTAGGCGATCGCGAAGATGGAGTCGCCCGTCGACGTCGTCAGCGGGACGGGGTCGCCGCCGGCCACCGGCAGCGCGTAGGCGTTGTAGACGCCGGTCTGGTCGCTGCTCACCAGGACGTGGGAGCGATCCGGCGAGAAGGAGGCACCCCGGAAATCGGTGGTCCCCATGAAGTCGTCGATGGTGTACTGCGGCACCTCCCGGGAGGGCTCCTCCGGGATGGGGGTGTGCTCGACGGTCACCTCCACCGCGGTCTCCTCCGGACTCGAGCACCCGGCCAGGGCCAGCGCCAGTGCGGCGGCCGCGGCCGCCAGGGTCCGACGTGTCTTCGGCAGCATTCCGATTCCTCCAGCGCGGGCCCTCCCGCCCGGGAGGTTCCCCCGGACGCGGGCCCGTCGTCGCGTTTCAGTCCTTCCGTCGCAGGATCCCCCGGATCACCTCCTCGAGGCTCTGGAGGAACCGGGAGCGGTCCTTCTTCTCGAAAGGGCGCGGGCCTCCGAGGATGTTCCCCATCTCCCGGAGCTGCGCCATCAGATCCCGGGTCGCCACCGCCTCCCCGATCGACTCCTCGGAGTAGACCCGCCCGCGGGGGTCGAGGACCCGGCAACCCTTGTCGATGCAGCGGGAGGCCAGCGGGATGTCCGCGGACACCACGATGTCGTCCTCCTCCGTCCGCTCGACGATCCAGTCGTCGGCGGCGTCGAACCCCCCCTCCACGACCACCGGCTCCACCTCGTCGAGGCCGGGACCCCGCATCCGGGAGTTCGAAACGACGAACACCTTGAGGTGGTGGCGCCGGGCGACCCGGTAGACCTCCTCCTTGACCGGGCAGCCGTCGGCGTCCACGAAGATCGTCGGCGAGGTCCGCTCCATCACCAGCGCTCCCGGAACCAGAGGATGTAGAGACAGCCCAACAGCAGGGCCACCAGCGGCCCCGGCGGCAACCGCCGCCACCCACGGGCCGTCACCGACGGAGCCGGTTGCAGCCCGGCGGTCGCCACCTGCCGCGTGGTCGCCGCCTGCCGCAGCCATTCCTGCCAGGTCCGCCAGCTTTCCCGGTCCTGGGCCCGGAAGGAAACCGCGGCGCCGCCGGCGACCTGCAGACGATACCATCCCGGCGCGTCCGGCCAGAACCTCGCGGTCCAGCGGCCCGGCTCGAAGGGGTCCTGGCGCAGCGCCAGCGGGAGGATCGCCTCTGCCGGGTCCACCACCGTCGCCGCCGGCACGGGCACGGCGGGGGCGCGCAGCTCGACCGCCAGCGGCGCGTCCACCAGGACCGGCCCGGCCGGCGCGAGCCAGCGGGGCGACGGGTCGGGGCGCGCCAGGGACCCCACCAGGAAGGCCCAGAGCCGCTGGTGGCGCTCGGGATGGCCCTCCAGGGCCCAGCGGAAGGTCCCCTCCAGGAGCGAGATGCCGGCACGCCCCCGCCCGTCGGGCCGGGACGCGGCCAGGACCCGGCCGGCACCGTCCACGGCCAGGGGCACCCCGTCCCGCGGCAGGAGGATCTCGCGGGCGGCCAGGTCCAGCGGGACGCCCGCGTCGCTCCCGGGCCAGCGCACCCTCGCCGTGCGGCGCTCCAGGTCCCCCACGGGCGCGGCCCGGAAGCCGGCCCACGGCGGGGCCGCTGGGATCTCGCCGTCCGGCCGCAGCAGCAGGCCCAGCCCGCGGTCCTCCGCGGCGGCGCGGAGGGCGTCCCGCTCCGAGGCGGAGAGGTCCGCCCAGGCGCCGGCGTCCAGCACCACCAGGTCGAACCGGGCGAGCAGCCCGGGGGTGATCCGCGCCAGGTCGACCTCCGGGATGCCCTGATACTCGCGGCGATGGCGGTCCCGGCTGATCGCGGTGCGGACCGCCAGGGCACCGGGGCCGGCGCGCAGCCAGTCCCGGAAGGCCCGCGTCTCGAAGGACGGCGCGGACTCGAGCCAGAGGACCGAGATCCCGCGGGGGGGGACCACCTCCACGTCGATCGCCTCGGTGGCGCCCCCGGTCCCGACGCGGTAGACGAGGCGGCCGGTCCCCCGGGGAACCGTGTCCAGCGTGAACGCGGGCTCCGCTCCCGGGGCGATCCGCGCCGAGCTCACCACGCCCGCCGGTCCCCGCAGGAGGACGGTCCGCTCGTCGTCGGACCGCCGGGCCAGACGGCCCCGGACCCGGAGGAGGCCGCCGAGGGGGATGCGGCGGGGCCAGGTCACCTCCCGGATCCCGGCCGACAGGTCGGGCCGCTGCGCCCAGCGGACCGGTGGCCCGGCGGGATCCCATTCCCAGGGGGGCAGGCCGTGTCCGGCCACTTCCAGCTCCGGCGCGCCGGGGCGGTGCCGGCGCAGCCAGGCGGCATCCGGGATCGGCTCGGCCGACGGTGCCTCCGCCGCGACCCCGGGCAGCCGGAACCGGTCCCCCCGCAGCCCGTCCGGGAGCGAGGGGGCGGCTCCCTCGGTGAGCAGGACGACGGGATCCGGCGGCAGCACGCGCTCCCATCCCGGGCGGACCGCCAGCAGCACCGCGGCGATCGTCGCCAGGGCCGCCAGCCAGCCCTCCGGCGCCGTCCGCCGGGTCCGGAGGACGAGCAGGAGGACCGCGGCGCCGGCGACGGCGTAGGCCGCGGCCCAGAGGAAGGGCACGCCCAACGGGCCGCCGTTCAAGGCGCCGCCTCCAGCGCCTTCAGGTAGGCGCGCTCGAGGGATCCCCCCGCCGGGGCGGCCACCTCCGGGGCCGTCTCGGGCGGCGGGAGCAGGCTCCAGAGCGCCGCCTCCAGGATCGCCGCCCGCCGGGGATCCACCGTGGCGGGCGGCCCCGCCGCGAGATCCGCCGCCACGTCGAGGGCCTCCAGGTCGATGCCGGGGTCCGTCCGGGCCCGCGCCTCCAGCGGCCCTCGGATTGTCGCCACGGCCCCGGGGAGGTCCGCGGGCGCGTCCCCCTCCCGCGCCCTGGCCAGCGCCGCCAGGGCGTGCCGCAGCGCGGCCTCGTCCGGTGCGGCCTCCGGGCCGGGACGGGCCTCGGACCGGTCGGGGATCTCCGCGAGGTCGCCCGTCAGCCGGTCGCCCTCGGGATCCAGGGGCGGCGGCTCGAACCCGACCTTCTGCGTGTAGACGCGCGAGGCCTCCTGGACCGACTTCAGCAGGCGCAGGGCCTCGTACTCGTGCGTCAGCGCCTCGTCGGGACGGTTCGTGCGCAGCAGCCTCTCGGCGCTCCACATCCGGCCCAGCATCTCCCGGAACGTCCTGCGCACCGGGTCGGGGAAGAACGTGGCGCTCTCCTCCGAGTCGTGGATGTGCATCAGTTCCTGCGGCAATGCCTCCACCGTCGCCGACACGTCCGGGGAGTCGCCGGCGAGCACCTCCTCCGTCTCGTCCTCGTGATCCTCCTGCTCCAGCGGCGATCCGTCCTCGGTCTCCTCGCCCAGGATCGCGCCGTAGCGCATGCGCAGCGCGCTCTGGTCATCGCCGATGAGCTGCGAGCGGTACTCGAACGCGTCCCGCAGGAGCGCGCCGCGCTGTTCGAGGAGGGTCTCGGTGTCCAGGATGATCTGGCGCTGGCTGCGCAGGAACTCGGGCGGGTCGAGGATGGGCAGCCCCCGCCCCAGGTCGATGCTGCGGTCCGGCCCGCCCGGGACGCGGAGTCGCACGGTGGCGGTCCGGGACCGGTTCGGTTCCGGACGGCGGTTGTCGGTCCCCTCCACGTGCAGGTAGAGCTCGCTCCCCGGCCCCAGTCCCAGGGCCCTGAGGTCCAGGGTCCGGCCCAGGAGAGACCGCGTTCCCGTCGGAGCGTCCGGGAACGGGATGCGGCGCTCGCGGAAGCGCACCTGCTCGCCGCTCCCCTGCGCCAGGGTCGCCACGATCTCGGCCCCCGTCAGCCCGAGGTCGTCCCGGGCCTCCACGCGCAGGTCGAGATCGCCGAGGGCCGCGACGGGGATCTCCCGGGAGGACTCCGGATCCAGGAGGCGCAATTCCGGCGGCAGGTCCGGGACCGCCCGGAGGCGGGCGAACCCCGAGCGCGCGACCTCGCGGCCGCCGCGGAGCAGGCTCACGTAGTAGAGCTGCGTGCCGTCCAGCTCGAGCTCCGTGCGGAAGCGGTCCCCGTCGCGCTCCAGCGGGTGCGGCTCCCCTTCCAGCACGAGGGCGGCCCCCCCGACGTCGCCGTCGGCACGGAGGCTCCAGGTCAGCGTCGAGCCCACCCGCGCCGCGACGTCGAGACCCTCGACCTGCTCCGCCGGCAGGCCCGTGTACGCCGGCGGGGTCACCGTGATCCTGGCGGAGGCCAGGGCGGGGGGAGCCGGGGGAACGGCGGGGTTCTCAGCGCTCCCCGCCGCGGGCCGCGGGAGCGCCGGCACCGCCACCGCCAGCAGGGCCGCGAGGGCCGCGCCGCCCGCGAGCCATCCCGCGGCGCGCCGCAGGGGAGCGCGGGAGACGCGCGCCCGGCCCTCCACCGCCGGGAGCCGGTCGAGGATGCGGCGGCGCTGCAGTCGTTGCAGGGGTGTGAGACGGTCCTCGCGGACGATCAGCAGGCCGGCGCTTTCCTCGAGCTCCGGCACGGTGCGGTCCAGGTGCCGGGCGATCGCCTCCGGACCCGCCAGGCCCGCGCGCCGCCAGGCGGGCAGGGCGAGGGCGAGGCCGGCGCCGACCCCGAGCGCCGTCAGGGACCAGCCCCCGACGCCCCAGGGGCGCGGCAGCGCCGCCGCCAGCCCGAGTGCGGGCAGCGCGGCCGCCAGCCCCGCCAGGCCGCCGGCGAGCCGAACGGTCCGGATCCAGCGCGCGCGGAGCCGCTGCAGCAGGGCGGGGATCATGCCGTCGCGCTCCGCGCCGCCAGGGCGCGCTCCAGCGCCAGCAGCCCCAGCACGGCCAGCCAGGCCGCGTGCTCCGGCCAGCGCTCCGGGAGGATCGGGCGGCCGCCGGGCCCGGACCTGGCGGGAAGGCGCTGCGCCGGCGCCGCCCGGCGCAGGTCCGAGGCGGGCATGCCGGCGGAGGCCGGGCGGGCGAG
>JASFRI010000106.1:0-11344 GCA_050115015.1 Acidobacteriota bacterium | reverse complement strand
GATCTGGCCGCCCTCCGAGCGCGTCTCCAGCTTGACCCGGCCGGGCTTGCCCCCCTGCTTGATGGCGTGATGGGCGTTGACCAGCAGGTTGACGAAGACCTGCTGGAGCTGGTGGAAATCCGCCATCGTCTTGGGAAGCCCGTGCTCGAAGCTCGTGTCCACACGGACGTTGTCCACCTGCATCTGGTAGGCCCGCAGTTCGAGCGTCGCCTCCAGGATCCCGTTGATCCCGACGTAGTTCTTCTGCGGCTTGTGCTTCCGCGCGAAGACCTGCAGGTTCTGGACGATCCGCTTGCAGCGGGTGGCCTCCCGGTTGATCCGCTCCAGGCCCCGACGTGCCTTCTCCTCCACCGGGGCCCCCAGGAGAAGCTGCGAGTAGCCGATCACGCCGGCCAGGGGGTTGTTGAGCTCGTGGGCCACGCCGGACACCAGCTCGCCCATCGCGGACATCTTCTCCGCCTGCACGAGCTGGCTCTGTGCCCGCTCCAGCTCGCGGGTCCGCTGCCGGACCTTCTCCTCCAGGTCGGCGCTGTAGCTCTCCAGCTCGCTGCGGGAGATCCGCAGGTTCTCGGTCATCTGGTTGAAGGCCCGTCCGAGATCGCCGATCTCGTCGCGGCCGGAGGCGTCCACCCGCTCGTCGAGCTTTCCCTCCGCGATCCGGCAGGTGGCCAGGACCATCCGGTTCACCGGCTTGATGACCACCTGCACGATGAGGACGGTCATCAGCGTGCCGAACAGGACGACGAGGCCCGTCAGCAGACCGAAGGCGCGGCGTAGCCGGGCGGTCTGCGCCTGAGTCTCCTCCAGCGACAGCCCGACCACCACCGAGCCGATCACCTCCACCAGCTCGGGCTGTGCCTCTGATTCCAGCAGGAAGCCGACCTCCTCGTCGGCGACCGGCGCGCTGAACGTCGTGACCGGCACCCGCAGCTCCGCTCCGGCGAAGGGCATCCGGCCGGGGAGCTTCACCTTCATGTCCGCCAGCTCTCCCCAGGCGCCCGGGCGGGTCACCGTCTCGACCCGCCGGCCCGAGGGTCCGAGCACGACGAGATCCTCCGCCGCATCCTGGCGCGCCAGCTCCTCGCCGTTCCGGTCGTAGATCCGGACGTAGACGACCTGCGATTCCTGGAGCGGTCCCTGGCTCAGGTTCCGCAGCATCGGGCGGTTCCGGGCGAGCACGCCGAGCTCGGCATTGTAGGCCAGGTTCCGTGCGATCACGTTCCCCAGCGTCCCGAGGTCCCGCGCCTCCTCCGTCTCGAGGTGATTGAGGAAGAACTGGCTGAGGCTGACCGAGGTGATCAGGATCAACAGGGAGATCAGGACGATGAACTTGAGCCGCAGACCCATGCGCAGACGGATCATGACCCGCTGACGACCTCGGCGGTCTCCTTGATCTGTTCCGACAGCTCGATCTCGAGCTGCTTCGCGGTGTTCAGGTTGAGGTAGAACGAGATCCGACGCGGCACGGTGACGGGGACCTGGCCCGGCTTCGAGCCGTGCAGCACCTCCAGCGCGAGCTCGCCGGACTGCCGGCCGACGTCGAGATAGTCGCAGGAGAGGGCCAGGAGGGCTCCCGCCCGGACGTAGGACGGGGACAGTCCGATGAAGGGGATCTTCTTGCGCAGCGTGCTCAGCAGGATGTGGTGCACGCTCTGCGGGGTGAACACCGTCGAGTCGGCCACGGACCACAGGAGATCCACACGCCTGTCCAGGTTCTCCAGCTCGGAGAGTACCTCCGCCGGGCTGTGCACCGGAACCCGCACGAGCTCCAGCCCCACCTCCTCCGCGACCTCCTCCGCCTGGTCGACCACCTCCCCCGTCTCCGCCGGGTTGTACATCACGCCGAACCGGCGGGCGTCCGGCATGGCATCCCGCAGCTTTTCGAACTGCACACGCAGGGGAATGTACATCGAGGCCCCCGTGACGTTCGGTCCGAACGGATCGACTTGCCCGGGATCCCCCGCCTCCAGCACCAGGGAAAAGATGATGGGGATGTCGTGGACCTCGTCGCCCACGGCGCGGGTCGCCGCGCTGCCGATGGTGAGGATGAGATCCGGGCGCGTGTTCCGGAGCGTCTGGATGAACTTCCGGTCGGTGGTTTCCGCGCCGTCGGTGCGCAGCTCCTCGATGCGGTACCGGACCCCGGAGCGCTCCAGCACCTCGAGGAAGCCGTCCTTCGCGGCGCGGTAGGGGGCGATGTCGCGGCTCGTGACGACGGTGATCCGGTACGTGCTCGCCGCCGGGTTCGCGTGGCTCAACCCGAGCATGAGCAGGAGCGTCAGGAGCGCGCCGATGAGGCGGCTACCGGATCCCCCTCCACTTGTCGCCGCCGGAGCGATGACCCTGCGGTGCATCGTCTCCTCCATCGTCCGGGCCCCGCCGGCGTCCGGAAGGACACCGGGGGGCCACCCCTGCAGACGGTTCAAGCCGCTAGCCAATCAGAACCGGACTTCCACGCCGACCTGGAAGATGCGCCCCTGGTCGATCTCCACCGGCCGCCCGAAGTTCGGCCCGGAGTCCACGAACGTCTCGACGTTGATGACGTTGAGCTCGTTCGTGACGTTGTACATCTGGAAGCTGAGCTTCAGGTTCGTCTTCCCCGCCAGGAACGCCTTCGCCACGGCCAGGTCCAGGGTTCGCTGTGGTGTCATCCGCACCGAGTTCTTGCCGTATTCCGGATCGATGACGATCCCCCCGGGCCCGGCGATCAGCGGACTGTAGAGGCGGCCTGACATGTAGCGATAGACCCCCGTGATCTCGAAAGCGGCCGGAAGGAACACGGTCCCCGACAGGTTGATGACGTCGGGGCGGTCGTAGCTCAGCCGGGTGTACTCCAGCGCGAGGGGATCGTTCCGGTCCTCGAACCCGAAGTCGTCGGAGGAGTCCCCCTGGACCTTCGACCGGGTGTACGAGCCCATCAGCTCGAAGCGGTGGCTCAGGAACTTCCTGATGTAGATCTTGTAGTCGTCGTACTCGGCCTGGCCGTTCGTGTCGAACACCACCGCCGCCGTCGCGTTCGGATCCACGACCACCGACGACGGCAGCAGGGACAGGTCCTCCGTCTGATACGTGCGCAGCTGGTTCCGGCCCTTCCAGTGGGTCGTGCTGACGCCCAGCTTCAGGTCCCCGGGCAGGGCGATCTCGTAGCCGAGCGTCCAGGAGTCCTTGTACGGGGCCTTCAGGTCCCCGTCGGTGGTGTAGTCCCACACCGCGAAGGGAACATCGTAGTAGTAGTAGCCGGCGGAGGGAACGACGTAGGTGTAGCGCCCCACCACGCCATCGGACTCCTGGAAGTCCACGAAGTCGATGAAGATGTTGTCGTAGTAGCGCCCCCAGTTTCCGAAGATCTTCTGCCGCCCGGAGCCGGTCGGGTCCACGGCGAAGCCGAACCGCGGTGCCAGGTTCGTTTCCCCGACCACGCTCTGGTAGTCCGCCCGGAGCCCGCCTTGGAGCGTCAGGTGCTGGCCCACCTGCCAGGTGTCCTGCACGTACAGCGCGGCCTCGGTGTCCTGGCGATCCGTGACCTCCGGGGTGAGGTAATCGTAGGCGTAGATCAGCTGTGCGCCGGGGTCCCCGGTCTGGTCCTGGAACAGCGGCGAGAAGTCCAGGTTCACCGGGTCCGCCCGGTTCACGCCGGTGAAGGTCAGGTAGGAGTAGTCCAGCCCGGCCTTGATGGTGTGCGATCCCTGCTGGGTGGTGATCGCCTCGCTCAGCCGGATGCGGTCGGTGGACCGGTCCTGATCGTTGAACCAGGTGCCGGAGATGTTGACCGGGGCGTCGGGAGCATAGGTCTGGGTGAAGTCCCCCAGACCCACCTGGCTCGGGCGGGAGGTCAGGTACTGGTGATGGACGAACAGTTGCGATTCCACCATCAGCGACGGGCTGGCCACGTGGGTGTCGCGGATCTGGCCGAAGAACCCGCCCTGGGTCTGATCCCGGTTCGTGCCGACCTCGAAGCGCCCATCCCGGATGACGTTCGTGAAGTCCGACGGATCCGTGGCGAAGTTCGCCACCAGGGTGTTGGACGGGCTGGCCTGCCAGGTCAGCTTGAACTGCCCGTGGTAGCGGTTCCCCTCCGACATGGCGTCGTTGAAGATCGAGCCCTCGTCCTCCTGCCAGTACTGGAACGAGGTGAAGAACCAGAGGCGATCCTTCACGATGGGACCGCCGATGGCCAGCTCCTGCCACATCTGCTCCTCGGGCAGGCGGGTGTTGTTGTTGTCGGGGTTCCCGTCGGCGTCCCCCACGGCGAGGACCTGGTCGATCCCCTGGACCTCCGAGGCGAAGGCGTCGCTGCGGTAGAAGCCGGAATAGAAGAACTGGAACTCGTTCGTCCCGGACTTCGTGATGATGTTGGCGATGCCGCCGGACTGCTCTCCGTACTCGGGCATGAAGCCACTGGTGTTCAGCTCGAAGCGCTCGATGGCGTTCTGGTTCACGTTGAGCCCGAAGGTCCCGGTCACCTGGTCGTTGATGGTCGCACCGTCCAGGCGGAAGCCGTTCTGGGTCACCCGGCTGCCATCGATGTGATACTGCGCCAGCGAGAAGCCCTGGTCGTTGCTCACGCCGGGGAACAGTGTGAGGACCTGTTGGTAGCGTCGGGCGATGAGGGGCAGCCGGTTCACGTACGCGGCGTCCACCACCTCGCGGCTGGAGGTGTCCGTGACGTCCACGAAGTGCCGCTCGGCGGTCACCGTCACCTTCTCGGTCAACCCCTCGGGCAGGACGATGTCGAAGGTCCGGTTCTCGCCAGGGTTGATGTGGATGTCGACGATCTGGTACGGCTCGTAGCCGAGCACCTCCGCCTTCAGGGCGAACAGGCCCACTGGAAGCCCGGAGAACCCGAAATACCCTTCACCGTCGGTGAACTGGCTCTGGTTTCCCTGCACGAGGGCCGGACTGGTGAGCGTGACGGTCGCGCCGGGCACGAAGTTGCCATGGCTGTCGGTCACGTACCCCTGGACGGTGCCCGTGATGTTCGCCTGGGCCAGCACCGGGCTCACGGCCCCGAGAAGGGCCACGGCGACCCCCAGGATGAAGCGGGCGCCGGGTGGGATCTGGCGCATGGTGGGGCTCCTCCTTGCTCGCGCCGACCCCGGTCCGCGGGCCGGTCGCATCCTGCCGGTGGGCGCCCCCCCGCCGCCTGCCGGGTTTCCCGCGGGAATCATGTATATGTAAAAATCAAATCTTGTCAAATTCGGAACACAATGATGGATATGCAGTTATGGAAAACTAAAAAACTAAATATGCAATATCGATAGTGACGATATTGCACGTCCGGATATCCAAACCTATACTTGGGGTGATGGGAACAGACACGGCGGGCATAGAGGGAGCTAAGACTATGAAAAGAATGAACATCCTGGTTGCGCAGGGACGCGGCTCGATGACGGGCATCGCCGACGCCCTGCGGCAGGAGGAGGGAGCGCAGGTGACCCGTTGTTCCGGCGACGCGACGAGCAGCGAGCTGCTCGGCAGCGGGGATTTCGACCTGCTGCTCGTGGACCTCCGGAACAGCCATGGTCAATTCCCGGCGGTCGCCGAGGCGTTCCGGCGTGTCTGTCCCCAGGCACCCGTCCTCGTGGCGGCCGGCGACTCCACCGGCGGGCTCGCCCTGGAGGCCCTCCGGCGCGGTGTGTGCGACTTCGTCGCCCATCCGGACAACGACGACGAGCTGTGCGGCCTGTCACTCCGTCTCGCCGGAGGCGTCCAGCCCGAGGCCTCGACGGCGTTCGGCTACGCGGCGACCACCGGCACCAACCGACCCACCCTCTACGAGATGGAGCGCAACTACATCCTCCGCACGCTGGAGGAGTGCAAGTGGAACAAGAAGAAGACGGCCTCCGTCCTCGGCATCAACCGATCGAGCCTCTACAGCAAGATCAAGAGGTTCGGCATCGGGATGGAGTCGATGAACTAGCGACCGATGGCGTCATCCCTCGGCGGGGCCTTCGGGCCCCGCTTCTGCTGTACGGACCGTCCCGCCTTGACTCTCGGGAACACGAACGGAACAATACTCCGCCGTGAGCGTCCGGGCGGGGCCCGGACCCCATCCTGCAGAAGAGGAACGCCATGAGCCGTCAGCTCCGTAGACTCCTCTGGATTTCCGGCATCGCGCTGCTCGGCCTCACGCCGGCGCTTGCCGCCGAGGTGGTGCAGGGCGAGGCGCCGCCCCGTTACACCGAGGGGCTCCACGGTGTCGACTTCACCGGGCTGTCCGAGGAACAGAAGCAGCTGGCCCTCGACCTGCTCAACGAGCTCCCCTGCGATTG
The DNA here is from genome assembly GCA_050115015.1 of Acidobacteriota bacterium. Lineage (GTDB taxonomy): Bacteria > Acidobacteriota > Polarisedimenticolia > CBDVAL01 > CBDVAL01 > JASFRI01. Next base: position 5,072 of record JASFRI010000106.1, on the reverse strand, counting down.
CGGCTGCGGGATGACCGTGGCCCAGTGCCGCGTCGAGGACCAGAGCTGTCCCCGGAGCCCGGTGCTGGCCCGCGAGATCGTCGACGCGATCCGCCGGGGCGGGGACGCCGAAGCCGCCCGCGCGGCGTACGAAGCGGCGCGCCGCGGCAACCGCTCGCTGGAGTTCCAGGAGACGGCCGCCTTCGAGATCGACACCGGCGACTCCCCCGCTCGCGGCGCCGCGACCGCACCCGTCACCATCGTGGAGTTCGCGGACTTCCAGTGTCCCCTGTCCGCCCGGGCCGTGCCGACGCTGCGTCAGGTGCTGGCGGCCTATCCGGATCAGGTCCGCCTCGTGTTCAAGCACTTCCCGCTGGCCATCCACCCCGCCGCGCGACGCGCCGCCATCGCGGCGGAGGCGGCGCGGGAACAGGGGAAGTTCTGGGAGATGTACGACCTGTTGTTCCAGAACCCCGCCTCCCTGGAGCGTGCGGATCTGGTGGCGCACGCCGCCAGCCTGGGCCTGGACGTGGCGCGGTTCGAGAAGGACCTGGACTCGGCGGAGCTGGCCGCGCGCGTCGACCGGGACGCGGCGGAGGCGATGCGGGTCGGGGCCACGGCGACGCCCACGTTCTTCGTCAACGGGCGCCGGATGGAGAGCTACCAGCTCAACGCCTTCCGGGCGGCGATCCGCAACGCCCTCACCGAGGAGGCGCCCGGAAGCGACTCGGGACACTAGCCCGGATGATCCACCGCGTGCCGGTTCGAACGGCTGGAAACCACCACGGCGGGGTGAAGTACCCGGGCTAGGGAGCTTCCTGGCGGAGCGCGGCTGCGATCCGGTCGAAGGCCCGGGACACCGGCGACTCGGGGTCCGCGACGGTGATCGGCGTCCCCTCGTCTCCCCCGACGCGGACCCGCGGCTCCAGGGGGATCTCCCCCAGGAACGGCACGCCGAGGCGCTCCGCCTCGCGCTTGCCTCCGCCCTCCCCGAAGATCGCGTCCCGGTGCCCGCAGGACGGACACACGTAGACGCTCATGTTCTCGACGATCCCCAGGATGGGCACGCCGGTCTTGCGGAACATGGAGACGGCCTTCTTGGCGTCGATGAGGGCCACGTCCTGGGGCGTGGTGACGACGACGGCCCCCGCCAGGGGCACCGACTGGACCAGCGTCAGCACCGCGTCACCCGTGCCGGGGGGCAGGTCGATGACCAGGTAGTCGAGCTCTCCCCAGGCCACCTCCCGGAGAAACTGCGTCAACGCCTTGACGATCATCGGCCCCCGCCAAATCACCGGCGCGTCGTCCCCCCCCAGCAGGTAGCCGATGGACATGGTCCGGACACCGTGGTTCTCCAGCGGCAGGATCCGCTCGCCGTCGGTGTCCGGCTGCTCGTGGATGCCCATCATGAGGGGGATGCTCGGACCGTAGACGTCCGAATCCAGCAACCCCGTGCGGACACCCTGGCCGGCCAGGGCCACCGCCAGATTCACCGCGAGGGTCGATTTGCCCACGCCGCCCTTGCCGCTGGCCACGGCCACGAGGTTCCGCACACCGGGAACCTCCTGGGTGGAGACCGCAGGGCCCGCGGCGGGGGCCGCCGGCGGCGGCGCCGCCCGGACCTCCACCGACGCCACTCCCTCCAGTGCACCGAGCTGCTCGCGGATGGCCTCCTCGACGGCCCGTCCCTTCCCGGGGTCGCCGGGGGGCAGCTGCACCGTGACGATCACGTTGCGGTCGTCGTGGACCTCCACCCCCTTGACCAGGCCGAAGGAGACGAGGTCCCGGCTGTAGCCCGGATAGGCGATCCGCCGCAGGGCGGCAACGATCTGCTCGTCGCTGGGAGGGGAAGGCATCCTGGTGTCGCCCGGGCCTCGCTAGAGGCGGTAGCTGAAGCCGATGAAGACCTGGTTCTGGCCGACGTCGAACTCCGAGTCCTTGCGCCAGAGGTTCACCGAGCTCTCCGCGTTGAAGACGTAGCGGTCCTCGACGTTGAACGACCAGTGCGGCAGGAACTGGTAGAAGAAGCCGGCACTCACGTTGATCGGCACGGACGTCCGGCGGTTTCCCTGGCTCTCCCGGAACTGTTCCGTGCCGGTGCAGGTCGCATAGTCGTCCGGGTTGGAGCAGGTGAAGATGTCCGGGTAGTCCGCCTCGACGACCTCGCGCCACAGGTTCGCCCAGAGCCCCAGGCCGCCACCGACGAAGAAGCGGAACTTCCCGGTGGTGAATTGCCAGGTCGGGACCACCTGGACGTAGTACAGCGTGTACTCGAGAGTATCGTTGATGTTGGCGGGCAGGAAACGGTCCTGGCCGGGGTCACCCCGGGGATCGTACTTCCGCACCGTGCCGGAGGTCACCGACGTGACGTCGGACTTGTAGAGGCCCGCGCTCAGGTCCATCTGGAAGTGGGCGTCCTCGTCCCGCCGGAACGTGTAGAGGAACTCGTACACCGTGCCCGAGAAGTCATCCGGGTCGAAGTCCCGCCGGAACGAGATGTTCAGCGTCCTCTGCGGCGAGGCATCCGGGCGCTCGATGGAGATGAACTCGTGGAAGATCTCGCCATCGGGGAACGTGAACGTGCCGGCGCGGAGTCCGAAGGTGTGCTCCTGGGCAAGAACGCCGGATACGGAGGCCAGCAGCAGGATCATGCCGAGCCCAAATCGAATCGTCTTCATCGAACCTCATCTCCGTCGGCTGCGGAACCGGGCAGCAGCACGGCCTTCCCCAGGAGCCGGGCTGCGTCGCGCGCGGATCGCCGCCCGGTCGTCCTCACGGCCACGTCTCCCTCCCGGACGACCCGGAGCTTCCACGCCAGGAATAGAACACGGCCGTCTCGGCGCCGGAGGGCGCTCTCGCTCCCTTCGGGGCACACCACATGCCCCGGGGCCAGGGACCGATCGTGACCGCTTCCAGAGAAACCTCGCAATTATATGCACCGATCCCCGCGTGTCAACCGTTCCGCAGGGACCGTTGATCCGGCACCGACAGCAGCGTAGCATACCGCTCCATGGTCGTCGCGGAAGCCGTCCACTTCGATCCGGCGGAGCCCCAGGACCTTCCGGGAGCCTGGGCCGTCTACCTGGCCGCCTCGGACCCGGCGTCCCGGGACGCCACCCGACGTCCCGACCCGTCGCGGCCCGAAATCCCACCCCGCCTCTACGCTCACCTCCTCGCCACCTGCGAGGGAGCCTTCTGGGTGGCCCGGGCCGGAGACCAGATCGTCGGCTTCGCCGCCGCCACCTCCCGGGGGACCCGCTGGTTCGTCTCCGAGCTCTGGGTCGCTCCCGGTTTCGCGGGACGGGGAATCGGCGGCGAGCTCTACCGGCTCGTGAAGCGCTCCACCCGGGGGCTGCGCGGTCGGGTCCGGGCGGCGCTGGCGGGGGACGATGCCGCCAGCCTCGCGCTGGGGCTGCGCGACGGGATGCAGGCCCGTTTCCCCGTCTTCCGGGTGCATGGCGATGCGGCGGCGGTGGAGCGGCTGTGGACCGCCGCCGCGGGAGGAGGGGCGAAGCGGTCGCGGCTGGTGGCGTACGAGCCGCGCGCGGGCGCGCCCCCGAACTCGCCGCTGAACCGGATCGACCAGCAGGTCCGGGGCGAAGCCCGGCCCTCGGACCATCTCTTCTGGCTGTCCGACCGGTCGCGGCGCGGGTTCGTGGTCTGGCTGGGGAAGCGGGCCGTCGCCTACTTCTACGTCAGTGAGCTCGGGGAGATCGGACCGCTCGCGGCGCAGGGCACGACCGGCCTCGCGCTGGGGCTGCGGCACGCGGTGCACCAGGCGGGGCGCCGGCCTGGGCCCGTCACGCTGCGGGTGCCCGGCGCCTGCCGGGAGGCCCTGGAGATGCTCCTCGCGGCGGGATTCCGGCTCACCGGGGGCAACCTGCTCCTGTCCACGAGGGAGCTGGTGGGCCTGGATCGCTACCTGCCCGGGGATGATTCCCTGTTCTGACCGACAGCTCCCGCCGCCGGCCCGCGGGAACAGGCGGGAGAGCGGGCATCAACCCTCGCCGGACTCGAGCTGGTCCAGCGCCTCCGCGATGGAGCGCAGCGAGAACGGCTTCTCCAGGTAGGTATTCCCGGTGCCCCGCAGGAACTCCATCGTGTCCGCGGCCACGAGGTCCCCGGTGGCGAAGATGACCCGCCGGGCCAGCTCCGGCTCCTCCCGCCGGATGCTCTCGAACAGCTGTCGGCCGTTCATCCCCGGCATCTTCAGGTCCGTGATCACCGCGTCGTAACGGGCGCTGCGCAGCCGGTCCAGCGCCATCAGGCCGTTCGCGGCGGTGTCGACCTCGTGACCGCGGGCCTGGAGCGCCTCCTCCAGGAACTCCCGGATCGATTCCTCGTCGTCCACCACGAGCACCCGCCGCGGGGCCTCGCGGATCTCCGACCGCTCCCGGCTCGGCTCCCTCTTCCGCTGTTCGGGGGCGGGTGCGGCGGCGCGCAGCGCATCGGCGGCCCCGGTGGGGATCTCGACCACGAACGTGGTCTCGACCCCCGGCCGGCTCGAGACGCTCAGCCGTCCCCCGTGTCCGGTGACGATGCCGTGGCAGATCGACAGGCCGAGGCCGGTCCCCTGCCCGGGCGCCTTCGTCGTGAAGAAGGGCTCGAAGATCCGGCGGCGGATGCGGTCGGGGATCCCCGGACCGTTGTCGGAGACCCGGACCTCGACGAAGCCCCGGACGGCCCGGGTCGCGACCGTCAGGACACCCCCCTTGCCGCTGGCGGCCAGGGCCTGGTGGGCGTTCGTGACCAGGTTCATGAACACCTGCTGGAGCTGGTGGGCGTCCCCCTCCACGACCGGAAGGTCATCCTCGAAGTCCTTCACCAGCCAGATGTTGTCGACCCGCATCTGGTAGGCGCGCAGGTCCAGGGTCTCCTCCAGGACCCTGTGGACGTCGACGGGGAGGCGCTGCGGGCGACGCTTGCGGGAGAAGGCCAGCAGGTTCTGGACGATGCGGTGGCAGCGGCGGGCCTCCTCCTGGATGCGCTCGAGGTTCCGCTCCAGCTCCTCCGGCCCGCAGCCGTCGCGCAGCAACTGCGCATAGCCGATCACGCCGGTCAGGGGGTTGTTCAGCTCGTGCGCCACCCCGCTG